>DDEI01000095.1 GCA_002336675.1 Flavobacteriales bacterium UBA1958
CCACTTCCGGACCGAGTAGAATGCTATTACGGTGAGTACAGTCAAGAGTTAGCTCTAGAACATACCCAAAGTCATTATAACATTTATTTGAGCGATAGTTACTCTGGAATTCAAGAATTAGTTCAGGACGTTACTGAATTTATTGGAGAAGATGGTCAGACATTAGATGAGGCTATAGTAGCTCAATTCGAGCTGGCCATACTAAAATTATCGGAAGTGCCCGATCCTTTATCCGAAACTATCTTGGATGATTTCGACACTGTAAATGAAGCCTATTTAGCTCTTCAGGATATGGTGGTATTGTTAAAAACAGACATGACATCTGGTCTAAATATCCTTATCAACTACTCAGATGTAGATGGGGATTAAATTTCCGGAATATATTATTAAAAACTTAACAGCAGAAGTAGCCATTTTTCCATTGGCTACTTTTCGCGTTTTATATGGAGCGCTCATGGTATTCTCTACCATACGCTTCTGGTATAACGGTTGGATAGATGATTTCTACCTCACTCCTACCTATTTTTTCAGCTACTTCGGGCAGGAATGGATTCTACCTTACAACGAAATATTTATTTATAGTCTTTTCATTATAATGGCGTTATCGGCTGCAGGAATAATGCTCGGATTATTTTTCAGAGCCTCTTCCCTCCTGTTTTTCCTAAGCTTTACCTACGTAGAACTCATAGACAAAACCACTTACTTAAACCACTATTACTTTGTGAGTGTAATGGCATTTCTGCTCATACTCACTCCTGCTCACAGAGCTCTTTCACTAGACTCTAAACTATTTCCTCGCTTTAAATCATGGGTAGTTCCTAGGTGGAGCATATTGGCGTTGCAATGCCAGATAGCAATTCTCTACTTCTACGCAGGAATAGCCAAACTGAACTACGACTGGCTAGTCAATGCCCAACCAATGGGTCTATGGCTAAAGTCAAAAGCCGATTTCCCGATCTTAGGTCAGCTATTGGTGATGGAAGAAACAGCCTTCATATTCTCATGGGCTGGAATGTTGTTCGATATCTTCATAGCTTTTCTATTGTTCTCCAAGAAGCTCCGTCCACTAGCCTATTTAGCCGTAGTTGTTTTTCATTTGCTAACCCACTTTCTTTTCCCAATTGGTGTTTTCCCATGGGTAATGATTGGCGTTACTTTGATCTTCTTTTCTGCTGATTGGCATGAACGAGCTTGGAGGCGGGTTTATGGTTTCTGTAAAACAGTTTGGAGTTCATTGATCAGGGTTTATACTTCAGATTCTATGGGTAATCAAACTGTCAACGACAAAAGAACAACTCCGAACTATAAACTATCAACTATAAACTACGGACCACTATCACTCCTAGCCCTCCATTTCACTATCCAACTCTTAGTACCTCTCAGACATCACTTATCTGACGAGAATCTTTACTGGACAGAAAACGGCTACCGCTTCTCTTGGCGGGTGATGTTAATGGAGAAAACCGGTTTTTTAGAATTTAGAATAAAGGATACAGCTACTCAGAAAGAAAGTCTGGTGCACCCCAATGAGTATTTTACTGCTTACCAACAACGCCAATTGGTAACCCAACCAGATATGATTCTACAAGCAGCTAAAATAATAGCCGAAGATTTTAAGACTCGTGGAATGCTGGTGGAAGTTTATGCTGATAGTTATGCCAGCCTAAATGGCCAAAGACATCGCACTTTTATGAACCCCGAAGTAAATTTGGCTTCCCTAAAAAATAACCAAAACAAAGATTGGATAATACAGTATGACTAAGCAGTGGGTCTACATAGCGGCTATAATTCTAACCAGCTTAAACTCTGTTTACGCCAGTGAATTAACTCTAAATAAATACAGTACCCTGACATCTACTGTTTCTGAAGTAGTTAACATTTCTGGATTAGTAATATGCTCTGAAACCAATCAGCCTTTAGTCAACGCACACATCTATGAAGATGGATACTTGATAGCCATTACTAATAATGAAGGTACTTTCACTTTTGATGCAGAAAAAGACAATTTTGAGCTATCTATAACTTATGTAGGTTATGATACTTATAAGTTGACCATAGAATCCAAAAACAGTTCGTTTTTAGAAATAAAAATGAAGGAAAGGAGTCTAAAAGAGGCAGTGGTTCGAGCTGAAGATAATAGTTTCGTACAACTACAACCAAGAGCTGTAGTAGACTTCACTGTTTATGCCGGAAAAAAAGCAGATCTAATTTCTATAGATGCTCAGTTAAGCGATGGTGGCACGAATAATCCCCGCCAGACCTTTTCTAGAATAGCTGGACTTAATATTTGGCAGGCAGATGCTGGTGGACTCCAGCTATCTATAGGCTCTAGAGGTTTAGACCCTAACAGAACAGCACACTTTAATGTACGCCAAAATGGAAGCGATATTAGTGCAGAGCCACTGGGCTATCCTGAGGCCTATTACACACCAGCCTTTCAAAGTGTAAATAGAATAGAAATTATACGTGGGGCAGCTTCTCTTCAGTATGGCCCTCAATTTGGCGGAATGTTGAACTTTAGAATGAAAAAAGGCGACCCTGAGAAGAAAATTAGTGCAATAGGTGAATACACCAGAGGAAGTTTTAAGCTGAATAACTACTTCGGCAGCATAGGCGGACAGATTAAGAACCTAAACTATTACCTCAGCGCCAATGTTAAAAATAGTAACGGTTACGCTGAAAATTCCGATTTCAAACAGAACTCTTTTTATGGAGGTTTAGAATACAATATTTCTGAGAAATCAAGCATTGAACTTACAGGTTCTTACATGAATTACTTGAGCCAGCAGGCTGGTGGATTAACAGATGCTCAGTTTAATGAAGATCCTTTTCAGAGCCTTCGTCAACGCAACTGGTTTAGCGTAAATTGGCTCACGTCTAACCTCACTTTTAGAAGTAGCCTAGGTAAGAATACTGAGCTCGAATCTAAATTCTTTATACTAAATGCCAGCAGAAGTAGCACTGGATTTTTAGACAGTCCTAACAGAATAGATGCTGGTCTAGAAAGAGACATTATCTATGGTGAGTTTAATAATGTAGGAAATGAAACTAGAATTAAGAAGCTACATTCTGTTTTTAGCAAGTCAGCTACTTTCATTACTGGAGTTAGAGCATTTTACGGCACTACTTTAGCGCAACAGAAAGAGGGAGATACTGGCTCAGAGTTTCTCACAAACCTATCTGATGGTAGTTATCCTATCCGTTCAGATTACACCTATAAAAATCAAAATTATTCTGCCTTTATAGAAGAGGTAGTATTCTTTAAAAAGTGGAAAATTACTCCAGGAGTTCGGTTAGAATATATAGATACTGGATTCGATGGTAAGTATGTAATAACATCTACAGATGGTGCTGGAAATATACTTCCTGGTTACCCTAGTACTGAATATTCAGAAGGGACTAAAACACGGCCGATTTTCCTTTATGGTTTAGGCGTAGAACGCAGCATTTCGAAGACCACCTCTGTACTATTTAATGTGACTAAAAATTACCGCCCTGTTAACTTCTCAGACCTTTTCATATCCAGACCTGCTCAAGCTGTAGATGCCAATATTCAAGATGAACAAGGCCATAGCATAGACTTAGAATTTAAAGGAATCACGAAGAATGTCCTTAAATGGAGTATAGACTTTTACGCGTTACAATACCAAGACAAAATAGGCTCAATCCTCACCACTCAACAAGACCCAATTCTAGGAAACAGAGTAGTGCGCTTAAGAACCAATGTAAACGATGGACTGAGCTACGGTATAGACACGAGTTTTGAGTTGGATGCCTTGAAAGCATTCGGTTCTAAAAATGAAAAGTGGCAAATACTTCCATTCGGTAGTTTCTCTTTTAATTCTTCAGAATACCGCGGAAGCCAAAGTAAATATGCTGCCATCACCGATGGTAACCAAATAGAAAAAGCACCTATAATTCAAGGGAAAGGTGGGATTAGAATCACCAGAAACGATTTTTCCATAGAAGCGCTTTACACTTATGTGGGTGAGCAGTTCTCAGATGCCACCAACTCAGAATTTGACCCAAGAGCCATAGTAGGATTGATTCCTAGCTACTCTCTTCTAGATCTCTCTGCCAAGTATGAATTCAAAAAATTCTACTTGAACGTAAACTTGAATAATGCCAACAATTCCATCTACTTCGCCAGAAGAGCAGCGGCCTACCCTGGGCCTGGAATTATAGCCGCAGCCCCTCGAACTTTTGGGGTGAGCTTGGGGGTTAGGATTTAGTTTCAACACCTTCAAATTTTCTCTTTCAAAGCTGCCCAAATCAAAACTCCATTCCTTGGAGGGGAAAAATTACTGAATACGAAATTTTCAGTTTACAGAACCCTCATCAGTGATATGGGGTGAGTTATTTGATAACCTACAAATTTTCATTGATTTACTTTACCCACTTTGAAAAAACAACGCTTACGTTCGCTTGTCCTTTAAAAATGGTCAAATTCTATCTGATGGAAACCCTAGAAGAGGAGAGAAAAAAGTTAGTTTTAGAAAAAGAACTTCCTGTCAATTGATGAAGAAAAGCTCTGCTTCATTAGAACCTAGTATATTTCTTTAGCTCTTGAAACATTCTGTTCACTGGCTAACTGATGTCAATGATTTCGAGTCCAGCATAAATTTAACATATGCTTGCCGTATATTATATACCTGCAGCTAGCACTGCATAACCTACCACTAAGGCAATTAGCAATCCTGATACGGTAATAATAATAGCGTCCTTTTTATTTTGTGCTAGTAACGGAAAGATACCGTCTCCACTGGTGGCTATGGACGCTGCTATTAATGCTGCCATAGGGAAGTCTCCAATGGTGATGAATGCTACGGCTACGGCTATCATACCTCCACATCCGGGCGTAGCACCTATTAATGCAGCTAAGGTGACTACAATAAATCCTGATTTTCTCATCCAAACT
>DDEI01000094.1 GCA_002336675.1 Flavobacteriales bacterium UBA1958
GCACTATTGGCCTTCCAACAAGAAGTGCAAGAACTCAGACGTTCCGTATATGGAGCATCCAAGGTGATAGGAGAGACAGAAGACCGATTGAAGCACATAAAAGGAGCGGTGCTTCAAGTGCCCGGAGTTCCAATTTCATTAATGGCTGAGGTAAAAGCCATAGAGGCAGAAATAACAGAGCTGAAATATGAAATGTATGGAGACTACGAAATTTCCAAGCATGACTTTGAGACCAATAAAGGAATTGAGAGTATGGTAGGTTATGTGATTTACCAGCTTTGGTATACCACATCTGCACCAACAGATACGCAGCGCGACCAAATCACTAGAGCTAGAAAATCCTATATGCCATGGTTGGAAAAGCTACAAGCACAAATGAAACGCGTGAAAATTCTAGAAGGAAAACTATTAGAATTGAGAGCTCCTTATACTCCAGATAGAGGTGAAGATTGGAAAAAAGATTAGGGTGTGTTTTTATAATGGTGTTTTCTGCCTTGTTTTTAGATTCTATGAAAACAGCTAAACTTCAGAATGTTAATCTGAGTCTAAGTAATTCAATACCATTTTGGTATTCAAATTTGTTAAGCAAAATTATTTTTTTTGACATTAAAAAAAGCTCTCTACTCTAAAAGTTACTTTCAAGCATATAGCTTAAAATAGGCTTGCATTTATCCTCACATGCAGGATAAAACTCACCATGAACTTTATCTTTATAAATGGTAGATTTTCCCCACCAAAATTCTGCTATGGCTAAGGGTTTCATTTTATTCTCAAAGGCATAATTCAGTAGTTTGGGAGCGGCACATTCTCCTGCTCCGCCAGCTGGTTTTCTTTGAGCATATTCTTCAAATATGGAAATTAATGATTTCCTTTTTCCAGAGACATTTAAAAAATTATATTGGTCGAATAACTGGCTTTGGAGGTTGGTAGACTTATTCTTTCGCTTGTTTTTTAGCGCTAGTATTTCTGAAGTATTTTGAGCTGTATTGTCCATAGCTAATTGCGCTATTTTCTCACCTATTTTAGTTAATTCAGTCATTCCTATATCTAGGAAATTATCTTTCCGGGTAATGTCAAATAAGGCAGGAACGAATCTATCTGGGTAATGATCTCCATCCAACTTCCCAGAGAAAGTACTCAAATATCCCAAAGAACCGCTATTCGTTGTAACAACCAAGACACCAAACATTTTTCCTTTTACTTTTCCATTTTTCCCTGGAGTGAAACCGAAATTATGAGACCAATTCTGTTGATTTTCTAGAATGAATTTTTTTAAATTTTCAGCTGCTTCTATGCAGATTTTAGGAGGACTAGTTCCGAATGGGTTGTTCAGATTCTCAGGAGAAAAGGGCAGATAGCTAGCATTTTTAAAAGGAATAAATCGACGGTCTGTCATAGCGCTGCACATTTACTTCGTGTTCATCCAGAAAAAGACGGGTTTAGTAAAACTTATTTTTTATCAGTTAGTTCTTTTAATCTAGTTTTTTGGATAGCTTCTCATAGCCCTTGTTATTAATCTTATATACGTTTCCTTCTATTTACCGAGATAATAGCCGCTGTGGTATAATGTTTAGTATGAAAAAAAGCAGCTTAAACAAAAAGGAGCTAAAGCTCTCTTTTGTTTAATTAATTACATTTGAATTACAAATTAAGATCATAAATTATAATCCGTCAGTAATTAGCTCTCATACTTAGGTTTCTTAGCTTTTTTCTCTGCTTTTTTTTCCTTTGCCGTTTTTAACGGAGCTTTTTTTTCTGTTTTCTTAGCGTCTTGACCTTTTCCCATAATCGTAGATTGTATTTTTTTACAAGATAGAAACTTTTAGTGTTCCGTCCAGATTAATATTAGATTTTCCAAAAATAAGGTTTGCAGATGAATTATTTCGTTGAACTCTTCAGAGGGGATAATATTCCTTTTGAATAGGGAGAAGGGTTCAATAAAAAAAAAGAGTACTTCAGTATCTTTTTAATCTTCTTCACATACCTTAACCGTAAAGGCTATAAGTTTTGTTTGTTTTCATTTAATATTACGGGATGTTTAGATTAAGCTTCAAAAAAATAAAAATATAATGAAAAGAATATTGTGCTCTGCTTTAATGCTTGTTGCCGTTGGGATTAATGCACAAGAGTTTTTTACGGTAATGAACTATAATGTTCTGAATTTTCCTACTGGAAGTATGGAAAATAGGCAGGATACTCTTAAAAAGATCATAGATTTTGTAGAGCCGGACTTCATTTTACTCCAAGAGTTAAAGTCAGAAGCAGGATTGATTAGTATAGCGGAAGAATCATGTGTAGATTTAGAGGGTGAGTATAGAGCTGCTACTTGGGAAACTCTGCAGAGTAATCCGAATAGTGGCTGGCCACTTCAGCAAAATATCGTTTATAACGCTGAGAGATTTACTTTGTATGAAGAGAACGTTGTTCTTACGAGTTATAGAGATTTCAATGAGTTTATATTTTACTTTAATTCTGAAGAGTTAGAAAGTCAGCAGGATACAGCTTTCTTATACGTGTATACCACGCATTTAAAAAGTAGTCAGGGAGAGGATAACGAGCAGCTAAGACTAGAAATGGTGGAATATTTTGCGGCTCATTTAGCTACGCTTCCATTAGATGCTCAGGTTATCATAGGAGGAGATTTTAATCTTTATAACAGCGATGAACCGGCATATCAGTTATTATTAAGTGAGGATAATGCCATCCAATTAGAAGACCCTATAGATATGCCTGGAGACTGGCATTCTAGTGGTTACCCAGATAAATCTATTCTTACTCAGAGTACTAGAACATCTACTATTTTCGGAGATGGAGCAGGAGGTGGATTGGATGATAGGTTTGATTTTATGCTCTGCTCAGAGAATATGTTAGATGGTTCTGCGGGATATCAGTACGTGAATAATTCCTACTATTCATTGGGGAATAACGGCACGTGTTATAATGAAAACATTACGGACTGTATGCCTAACTTTAGTGTGCCTTCCAGCGTAATGAACGCACTGTATTATATGTCGGACCATTTGCCCGTTATCATGCAGCTACAGTTAGATCAAACGAGCTCGATTTCTGAGTTAAATAAAAAGATCCTTCTGCGAAGTAATATGGTCGACGAAATCCTAAGATTTAATCAGTCGCTGAATGAAACTGTTGAAGTTTATAGTGTGACAGGAAAAAAGCTATTGCAACGTCAACTAAACGGAAAGTCTATAAATATAAGCGACCTTTCCAGCGGATCATACATCTTAGTAATAGGAGAAGAAACTTCTTTAAAATTTATAAAACTATAATCGCAGTCCATTAGCTTTTGGCAGATAGAATAAAATCTCGCGGGAAGGATTAGAAAGGAATTTACCTTTGAAAATGGCTAGGGATTCAAGTCTGATTTTGAGTTGAATTAATGGGTAGATTTGGACTTGGAACATGCCAATATAAAATTGAAAGATATTTAAAATGAGTAGAAAAATAGTAGCGGGAAATTGGAAGATGAATAAAAGCATTGCAGAGACTCATGCTTTAGTTCAGGAGTTAAACGAAATGGCTCGTGCTTGGCCTTCAGATGTGAAGGTGATTATTTCTCCTCCTATGTTATATTTAACACAAGTAGCAGTTAACGTAGAAGATAACTTGCATGTAGCAGCACAAAATTGCCACGCAGAAAAATCTGGAGCATATACAGGAGAGGTGAGTGCAGCACAATTAAAGTCTAGCGAAATTAATTTCTGTATTTTAGGTCATTCTGAGAGAAGACAGTACTTCGGAGAAACAGATGCATCTGTAAATGCTAAAGTAAAATCATGTTTAGCAGAAGGAGTAACTCCAATCGTTTGTATAGGTGAATTATTAGAAGAGCGAGAAACGGGAAAAGAATTTACCATTGTAGAAGCTCAGTTAAGAGGAGGTTTAAAAGGACTGTCCTCTGCAGAAATAGAGAAATGTATAGTAGCCTACGAACCAGTATGGGCTATAGGTACGGGAAAAACAGCATCTTCAGACCAAGCTCAGGAGATTCATGCTTTTATTAGAACTAAGCTCGCCGAATTAAGCTCTCAAGAGGCTGCAGATAAAATATCTATCCTTTACGGAGGGAGTTGTAAACCTGCTAATTCAAAAGAGATTTTTTCTAAGCCAGATGTAGATGGAGGACTTATAGGTGGAGCGTCTTTAAACGCTTCTGATTTTAACGCCTTAATAAATTCTTACTAAGTGAACTATAAAGAAGTATTCTTTAAATTATTTCCCATCCTTCCTGCACGAGACGTATTAACTATGTACTTAGCTGAGTTAGGGTATGAGAGTTTTGTAGATAATAAGGAAGGTCTGCAGGTGTATATACCCGAGCCTGACTTTAATGAAGAGACATTAAAAGAAACTATAACCAATGTGTCGGCTTTTTGCACTGTAACTTATGAAGTTATTCATCATGAAAAACAGAACTGGAATTCGCAGTGGGAAAGTTCCTTTGAGCCAGTAGAAGTAAAAAATACGTGCAGAATCAGGGCTCCGTTTCATGAGACGAAAGCAGGTTTTACGCATGAGATTATCATCGAGCCTAAAATGTCATTCGGCACTGGCCACCATGAAACTACTAAAACCATTATAGATGCGATGTCTGAAATAGATTTCAATGGTAAATCGGTGTTAGATATGGGGACAGGTACGGGGGTCCTGGCTATTTATGCTGAAAAATTGGGAGCCTCAGAGCTAGTAGCTATAGATATAGAAGAGTGGGCTTATAAAAACACGATAGAAAATATAGAATTCAATAGCTGTGATAAAATAGAAGCTAGGCTAGGAGGGAAGGAACAGATAAAACCTTCAGAATTGTTCGATATAGTAATAGCCAATATTAATAGAAATATTCTTTTAGACGATATGCATGCTTATGCAGCTGCTATGCAGAAAGATTCAATTCTACTATTAAGTGGGTTTTATGCTCTAGATGCTACCATAATTACAGAAAAAGCCATTGAATTTGGATTAGAAGCAATATTAAGAAAAGAAGAAAACAGTTGGACTGTTTTAGGATTTAGAGTGAATTAATGTGAGTTGCTATTTTAAATTTCAGTAACTGTTTTTTTTGTTTTTTGTCGACTTATATTAGTATTTAGACGTCTTATATTGTTCCGAAACTCACCCTTTTTTAATTTTATGCGTAAATCCGTGCGGTTTTAAGTCTGTTCAGTTTTTTTAATGACTTGATGCTATCAGAGTTGTTTAAATTAATTCTAAATAAAGAGTGAATACGTGAATATTTTGAAAGCAGCTAGCTTATTTTTGTACTGCTGAAAAATGAAAATTGTAGGCTGTAAAACATAAAGAATAGAGGAAGCATAAGAATGGAGTTTAATTTGTGGTCATTTATATTAGAAAATCTAGAAGCTGCGGGTATCATTGGCGGTTATGTTTCTATCTCAATGATTGGTTTTGCGTTAATCAGTTTTGCCTCTCGGGAAAAGTTCAGACGTAAAGATTTAATTGGTCCTAAATGGGCACAACCTATTATAGGTGCTTTATTAGGAGTGGTTCCAGGCTGTGGAGGCACCATAGTAGCGTCTTCCATGTATAAAAACGGTAACCTCACCTTTGGCGGTTTATTTGCGGCATTCATTACTACATTAGGAGAAGGGTCATTTGTATTATTAGGCGCTTCTGATGAGGCTGATGTAGCAGCTAACCTCACGGCATTTGCAGTAGTGAGTGCAGTGGGATTAGTTGTAGGTATTATTATTGGGTATGTGGCCGATGGTATTGGAATTAAATTCAGTAAAGTAGAAAGATTAGAAATAACTTCAGAAAAACACCTGAGCATCCCTGAAGAGAATTCAGCTGCTCGTAATTTCATTGATAACATAGGGTTCTATTTAATTATGGCCATAGCATTTTTTCTAGCACCTGGTTCTATCATGGCTCTTTGGGGTGGAAGCATTGAAGCCATTGAACATGTAACAGTATGGGTAGCTATAGCGCTCACGGTCATTAGTATAGTTTACTACTTTATATATAGATTTGTTTTAAAAGAGGATTGCCATTCAGGTCATAATGATGATCTTAGATCCACATTGTTACACTCCATAGAGGATATTACTATGGTAATAACCTATGTGTTTATAGGATTATTTGCGGCTAATTTTATCATAGACGTAGTCATAGGAGCAGAGGCATTTGAAGTTTGGATGAGAAAATCAGGATT
>DDEI01000097.1:0-375 GCA_002336675.1 Flavobacteriales bacterium UBA1958
TATTCTATTGCTTATTCAGATGTTAATGTTCATTCTCAGATTATGTATTCTCCGAATATTAGTTTGTCTGATCCAAAATCTTCCCTATTGACTATGCCATGGGGGCTCCAAATAGCAAGATTAGTAAAAGGAAGTCATTACAACATTTGGGAACTTCCTGATGACGCAGTAAAGTACTGGTATGGAAAATACCGACTAGAAGCCGCAGTAGAGCTTCAGAATATGTTAGAAACATCTATGACACCAACTACTTTCTCTAAAATTAGTGTTCCCACATTCATTAGCTATTACTATAAGGATGATGAAAATCAAGATGAAGTGGTATCAGTAGAGGCCATAAAATCCATGATTAACCAACTTTCAGTACCTAAAGAG
>DDEI01000097.1:755-4485 GCA_002336675.1 Flavobacteriales bacterium UBA1958
GAATACTTCTCTCAAGACATTCCTGAAGTAAAAAAGCAGACTAGAGAATTCATAGAGAATGTCTTAAAAATAAAAAAGCCCGAAACACGAAAGTTTCAGGCTAATTAACAAAAATTATTTTCTAAATCTATATGGCGTAAAGAGTTACATCTAGTTCGATCTTATCACTAATCAGTAGGTCTTTAGAAGAACCAAGAAATGCTACTCCATATTTCTGTCTATCAAACACCATCTTTGCCTTAAATACTTTTTTACCATTTTCTTCTGATACTATAACATCGGTATATCTTTCCTTATGGGTTTTATCTCTGATACTTAAAGTGACTGTCTCAGGATCTTTAAAATTAAGCGTAGCTTCTCCAAACTCTTTCGTATTGAAGAAATCATCTGATTGTAAATGACCTATTAATTTCTCCTTTGAATTCTTAGCCTCATAGTTAGTATCTGTAGAAGTCATTTTAGTCATGTCTACAACTAAACGTCCGCCAAGCACTTGATTTCCTTGAATCTTTAATCCACCTGATTTAAACTTCAACGTTCCTGTATGCTCTTTCATTTTAAGAATCGATCCCTTCCAAACAACAACACTTCTTTTAGCGTCAATTACAAATTTCTCTACAGTACCTTTATCTGCGTTTGGTGGCGATGACTTAGCTGAAGAGCTATCTTCAGCGGGAGATGTTTTAGTGTCACTGCCACATGAAGTTAGAAGTAATCCGATAAATAAAATTCCTGCTAAAATTAGTCTGTTCATTTTCATTTTGTTCTGTTTTTTTTATATTTCTTTGATTCTTATTTTAAACTCGAAGGTATAACACTCCTCAATTAATGAAGCTTTTTTTTAAGAAAATAAATTAAATTTTTAAGCATTTTTTCTGAAACATCAATTGAAGAATACCAGTGATTGATTGATGCGTTTGCTCTTCTCGAACTCCCATTTATTCACCTTACTCTTTCTTAGCGCGCTCCCAGTAAAAATCCATTTCTGCCAAACTCATCTCCCCCATCTCTTTTCCATCTTTGGCACTTTCTGTTTCTAGAAATTTAAATCGCTTGATGAATTTTCTGTTAGTTCTCTCCAGCGCTTCATCTGGGTTTATATCCTTAAACCGAGCGAAGTTTATCAGTGAGAATAACACATCCCCAAACTCATCTACCATTTTATCACTACCAGCATCAGCCTCTAGCTTAAACTCCTCCATCTCCTCCTGAACCTTATCCCATACCTGATAGTCATGTTCCCAGTCAAATCCTACTCCCCTTACCTTATCCTGAATTCTAGTAGCTTTTACCAAAGACGGCAATCCATTGGGAACACCACTTAGCACGCTCTTATTCCCTTCTTTAAGTTTTAACTTTTCCCAATTCTCCTTCACCTCATCCTCATCAGCCACCACCAAATCTCCATAAATATGAGGGTGCCTATACACCAGTTTATCACTAATTGCATTTAACGAGTCTGCTATATCGAAACTCCCTTTTTCTGAACCTATCTTGGCATAAAACAACATGTGCAGAAGAATATCCCCTATCTCTTTCTTAATCTCATCTAAATCATTATCCAAAATAGCATCTGTCAACTCATACATTTCCTCTATCGTTAAGTGCCTTAAAGATTCCAGCGTTTGCTTCTTATCCCAGGGACATTTCTCTCTTAATTCATCCATAATATCGAGTAACCTCCCGAATGCCTCTAACTTTTGCTCTCTTGAATTCATTTGATTTTTATCTGCCACAAAAATAGACGTTAGAAGGCCATAGTAATATGATTAGATTTGCAGTTATGAAGGGTTATTTAACCATACTTGCTGGCTTGTATTTCTGCGTTTATACGCCTTTTACCGCTCTCTGTCAACAGGATTCTTCTCTGCCCGAAGATCAGTTAACTACTCATGTTATTAACTTTAGCATACAGAAAGGATTTCTTATTCCGCATTACGGCTTAATGGATTATTACCTAAAGGATAAAACCTTAAGCATTAGACTAAGTATAGAAAAGGTAGTACAGGGAGGCTGGGCAGACTCCTTCTCATACGCCACCAGGGGTGCAGAGATCTACCACACCAGTCTAGGAAATCCTAAAATTCTAGGGCATTCTACGCACCTTATCTCTTTTGGAAATTTAGGAATTCACTCTAAAGGAAAAGGCAGGCTCAAATTCGGAGGAGGAATAGCTTTTATCTCCAAGAAATTTGATTTGGAAAAAAACATAAAAAATGCCGCCATAGGATCCAGCCTTAACGGAGCTATAGCCTTTGAGTACCAATTTCCCATAAGCCTAAAAAGAGGGTTTTCTTTATCACCATCTCTTCGGTTTACGCATTACTCCAATGGAGCTTACAGGCTACCTAATCTCGGTCTTAATTTATTTTCCATGGGACTAAGTTTAGAGAAAAACAGAACCCATAAATCCAATAGCTCAAAAACAGAAGCCCCATCCCTTAAAAGAAAACGCCTTCAGGCTGGATTATCTATTGGCAGAAATCAACTAATCGACCCAGAGTCTCAGATTTCTAATAATTACAATCTAAGCCTGAAGTATATACAAACCGACCCGTCCAATTTCATCCTCGGGCTGGGAACAGACATTCATTACAGCAAGTCCTACCGAGATTATTACACCAGAAACTCAAATGACGTTAGCTCTTTAGGCCTCTTAGAGTCCACCAGGGCAGGGCTCACAGGGATAGTAGGGATTTCACTAGGAGCTACAGAGATTCATGGAAATGTGGGGTGCTATATATATGATCACCAAAAAATAAACGGTTCTCTCTACCAGCGGATCTATGTACTCACCAAACTAGGAAAAGGATTTAGATTAAAATTCTGTTTAAAATCACACAATGCCAAAGCAGAAACATTCGAACTAGGTATAACTCAAGATTTATGGAGAAAGTAGAAAGAATAATCTTAATGGTCATAGCCCTGCTTATCCTTAATAGCTGCAATAAGGAGAATGCTCCCGAATGCCTGCAAACTACTGGGAGCCAAGGTTCATTGGTATACCTCCCTATAGAGGCTATCACTGAAATTATACTGTATGATAACATAGGAGTTAATCTGAAAAACTCAGAAAACGAGGACTCAAGCTTTACCCTTTCTGGAGGAGAAAATCTACTCAATGACATCTCATTCGAATTAGAGAATGGCGTGCTCACCATAACAAATGATAATAAATGTAACTGGTCCAGAAAGTACAGCACTTTTCTACTAAACATCCAAAGCAACTGGCTCAGAAGAATAAATAACTACGGCTCCGAAGGGGTAGTTATGGAGAATTTCAATTCTTCCCGTTTTTTATTCGAACAGGAATCATCACTGGCAGATAACTATTTAGATTTCACTGGCGGAGAATTAACAGTAAACTTCCACAGCTCTGCAGGTTCTGCAGAATTAACAGGAACTGCAGAGAAGCTGTTTTTATACACTAATGGCTTAAACTCCATAGATGGCTCAGGGATATTAAGTCCCTCTATATTCGCCAATAATTCTGGAAGAACCCAGATAATCACAGCTCCCACAGAGTATATGTACGCCTACATTGGAGGGAGTGGTTCCATACTCTATAATAATCTATCGGTCAGTATCACTGCAGAAATAGTTGGTTCTGGAGAGCTAGTATACGTTCATTATTAAGAATACTTCCTTTAAACTGCTGTGAGCGACTAGTGAGTTTTTCCTACCCGAATAAAAGTACCTTTGCAGTATGAATTGGGAGCTTATTTTACTT
>DDEI01000090.1:0-829 GCA_002336675.1 Flavobacteriales bacterium UBA1958
TAGAGCTAAACAAACAGTTCTGTGCAGACCTTGAAAAATTAACAAATAAAAACCTGCAAATAATCCAAGGAAGCGCACAAGATCTGGACACTCTTTTTCAAAATAAAAGCTTTGACTATGTGATTTCTGGTCTCCCTTTGGCAATTTTCAAAAAAGAGTGCGTCAACGAAATTCTAGATGGGTGTGTAACTTCTCTTAAAGAAGACGGAAAATATATCCAATTCCAATATTCGTTGGCTAGCAGAAAAACATTGCACCGCTACTTTTCTAAAGTGGATGTTTCTCTGGCTGCAGTAAATCTTCCGCCGGCGATAGTTTATACCTGCTCTCTATAAAAAAGGGGTATAACTTTCTTGAGGGTCATCGCTATTTCACGGTTTAAATGAGTCGGGGTATCGGCGCGTCATCTATTTGGTCAAGGCATACACACACCTAAATCCGAGGTCAGCCCGTAAACTGTCTGCTGAAAATGCCAAGATATATTCTGGTAAAAATCCGCCAGAATTGTAATCAGAAAGATAACTTCCTCCTTTTACATAGTACTTCCCTTCTTCAGCAGGAGAGCTCGTCCACTCCCATACGTTCCCGAATAAATCGTAAAGCCCTGTTTCATGAACTTTGAAAGACTTTACTGGTGAGCTTTGAGCCAAAAACCCATCTACCCCTTCATCTCTAAGAGGGAAATAACCTTCCCAAATATTCCCGGGAGTATAACTCCCGGAGGTCATTACCGTCCATTCCTTTGTCGTAGGAAGTCTTCCTTTTCTAGCGTTGCAATAAGCGCACGCATCCGCCCAACTAACCTGAACAGCAGGAGATAAACTGTCCG
>DDEI01000090.1:1163-12712 GCA_002336675.1 Flavobacteriales bacterium UBA1958
TATACCCGTTCCATTAGGTTTTAAATGACTCGCTGTAAATGAACTCTTCCATATAGACGAGTCTGGAGAAAACCACCAACCCGTAGTGGAGTCTGACGCTATTCTACGGTCAAACTGATTTTGGAAATCCTCGAAGTCTGTAGAAGTAACTTCATGTTCATCTGCCCAAATATTTACTTCTTTTATCGCTTTGACTTCCTTAAGGATAGGTGTTTCACAACCAAGCAAAAAGAGAGGTGTAATTACAGATATAGCGTTTCGTAAAGTCATTATCTTAGTTGCACAAAAATCGATAAAATGAAAGTACTCTATCCCTTTTTAATTCTAGCTCTTTTCGTAGGATGTTCTTCACATTATGGAGAAGTTAATTCTGTCGGTTATGCTAAAGGAGAATTAGTACACACAGTGATCCTTTCATTGAAAGATGGGGTAAACCAAAAGCGGAAAGACGAAATAATAGGTTTGCTCGCTACGCTTTCCCAGATAAAAGAAACACAGCGACTTATAGTGAGTACTAAAGCACGCACAAAGGACTCTCGAGCCCAACAAGACTATGACCTCGTCCTGCAAATGTCTTTTAAGAACCAAACGGCATTGGAAACCTACAGTGTTCATAATCATCACTTAAACGTTCGAAAGAAACTAAAGTCAGATCTAGCAAAAGCTCCGGTGATTTATGACTATTGGGTGGAGTAGCTCGCTTTTAAAGGGGCTTAGAGATTCTAATTGGTTGCACTCGATCCTTGGCCAACGTTAAAACAATTCTGGGTTTATCAAGGAAGACATAAAAAATCAAATTGTTACATCCGGTCTTGCAATAGTTCACGAACTTTGCATAGAAATCTTCGTTAATTATGAAAGACTATTTAGTAGAGTATCCACTATTACTGCTTTTTATGGTGGTTTCATTAGGTTATCTGCTCGGTAACATTAAAATCAAAGGAAATGGTTTAGGTGTCGCTGCTGTGTTATTTACAGGGTTGGCTTTTGGTGCAATAGACCCTCGTTTTAGTATCCCTCCTATTGTTTTTCAATTAGGCCTTTCCATTTTCGTTTACTCAGTAGGTCTAAGCTCAGGCCCGGTGTTTTTCAAAGCCTACAAAGAAAATGGCGCTAGAGACTTTCTATTTGCCATGTCCATGTTGTTTCTTACCGGCCTCACGGCAGCCTTTTTTTGGTGGTTATTGGATTTTTCAGCTGCTACAATTACCGGTGTTTACTCAGGAAGTACGACCAACACAGCTGCTCTAGCCGGTGTCATAGAGTTTATAAACCAGTCTGGCGTTTCTAATGCTCAAGGGTTGGAAAAAGAGGCTGTCATCGGTTACACCTTCAGTTATCCTATGGGGGTGCTAGGTGGAATTTTCGCCATCATTGTTATGGAAAAACTCCTTAAAGTGGATTACCAAAAAGAGTTGGAATCTTTAAAGGACAAATTCCCTTTGGCTGACAAACTAACCTCTGCCACTATCAGAATTACAAACTCTGAAATCAGCGGATTAAATATTCGTGATCTAAAGCAGAGTTACCAACTGAATGTTTCATTCGGTAGAGTCTTTCAGGGAGAAAACATGAGCTTAGTCACGTGGAGTACTAAACTTCAATTGGGAGATGGTTTAATCGCTGTAGGCGAGAAAAAAGAACTCGACAGGCTTACTGAAATTTTAGGGGAGCCCACTATTTCTCCGACTTTAAGTGACAGTACAAAGTATGATCTAAGGAGAATATTTGTCTCTAACCCCGAGGTTACCGGGTTAACCATAGCCTCTCTCAATTTAGATGAGAAGTTCGATGCCATTATAACCAGAATCAGAAGAGGAGATGTAGAAATGGTAGCTACAAGAGAGACCGTTCTAGAGCTAGGAGATAGAATACGATTTATCGCTAGAAGAGAGGATTTGGACTCTCTTAGTAAGCTGTTTGGCGATTCATACCAACAATCCAGTAAGGTGAATTTGTTTTCATTCGGGCTCGGAATAGGACTAGGGCTTTTAATAGGAAGTATAAGTATTCCGTTAGGTTCTTATGGTGAGTTTAAACTAGGTTATGCAGGAGGTCCGCTAATCGCTGGTTTAATTCTTGGCGCTTTAAGAAGAACAGGGAAAATAGTTTGGACTATGAGCTACGGATCTACTATCACCTTCCAGCAGATGGGATTGATACTTCTGCTAGCTTCCATAGGAATTGGCTCTGGAGCTGCGTTTATAGAAAGCATGGGGATGGATAAAGTTTGGGTGTTTTTAGCAGGAACAGGAGTTAGCCTGTTTACTGCCTTAGCGACTTTATTCGTAGGGTTTAAAATTATGAAAATGCCCTTCAGTTTATTGATAGGAATGGTCGCTAATCAGCCGGCTATACTAGATTTTGCTATGGAGAGAACAGGGAACAGAATCCCTATGTTTGGGTTTTCTCAAATCTTTCCGATAGCGCTAATCATGAAAATTGTGATTGCTCAGATTCTATTTGTTGTATTGAGTTAATACTGGCCGGAAGTCCGTCAACTAAACCTCACATACTTCGTGATCCTTCATAAGAGCCTCTCCTTTGAATTTTAGAACAATTTGGGCCACGGCTACCACATCTTTGATACAGTACTTTACTATTCTTGGAAGGTCTTTCTCTTCATAATAAACCCTGGCTACATCGCTTCCGCCTATATCATCCTTTGGAGTCGGAATACCGAAAATTTTAGTCATCAATTTTATAGATGTAAAGTGTTTGTAATCTCCAAACTTCCATAGAGCCATGGTGTCTAGATGCTGAACTTCCCATGGTTTTTTCCCTGCTAAATCTAGATGATAAGGGAGCTTGACGCCATTTATAAGCATTCGCCTGGCTATGTACGGAAAGTCAAATTCTTTCCCGTTATGGGCACATAGATTTTGGTCTGCTCGGTTATAATGTGTGTTTAATAATTCAGCAAATTCTTCTAGCACTTGTTTTTCATCATGACCGGAAAATGACTTGACCCTAAACTGTCTCACCCCATCCAAAAATGAAAACAGACCTACTGAGATACAAATGACTTTACCGAACTCTGCGTAGATTCCTGCTCTATCATAGCTTTCCTCTAGGTTCATTTCGTTCTGTTCTCGGAAGTACTTGCTTTTATGTTCCCACAGGTCCTTCAAATCCTGGTCTAGGCTTTTAAACTCTCTCTCTTGAGGAACCGTTTCTATGTCTAGAAATAATATTTTTTCTAACTCTAAATGATTAAGCATGGTAGTAAACAGCTAATAATGAAACCTAAATATAATAAAGAGAGGAAGAAACGACTACCTAATCATAACTCCTTTGGAATGCATGAAAGGCATATCTAACATATTCTCCTCTGTAATACTGCCTTTTACAAAGACAAACTTTTTATCGTGAATAACGCCATCCACATAAAAACTCACCCAGTATTCGTTTGTCAACTCAAAGACATCAGGTATCACAGGCTCTATCCTTTTAAAATCTAAAGAGTCCACATTTTCTATAAAGTGCCTTAATACTGTAGTGCCTTTCTTCTCGCCTTGTTGTTCTCCGTATCCCTTGCTAGATACTAGCACATTGGTAATTCCCTCAGCCCTCAGGTTAAAAATATATGCGTTCCATTCCCACTCATTAGTTTCATTTCTTTCTTTCACTATAGCCACACCCACATTAATGACTTTAGGCCTTTCTATATCTTCTTTCATGCTTCCTCTGCTAGTCTTTTTCCCATTTTTATCCATTCCTTCAAATCACTTGGACAGTGTTGATCTTTCTCTCCCCTAGAGTGTCCCAATCTTGAAATTATTAAATTTCTACTTGGAATAACAGTTATATACTGCCCCAGCATTCCTCTGTAATTGATGATTTTCTCTCCGCCCTGTTCGTCTAGCCATATTTGATATCCATAGTGATCTGCTTCCACCCCGTTTCCGTCTGGCACAGCTAAAGGAGTTACCATTTCATCTATAAATTTTGTGCTTACTAGTTGATCTCCTCCCCAGTTTCCGCGATGCAATAGTAGTTTACCTAGCCTAGAAAAATCTCTGGCTGTGGCATTAAAACAACAATAGCTCTTTTCTCTCCCTCCTTTTTTGTCCAGCGCCCATTGAGCAGACGATTCCGCACCCATAGGAGTCCATAATTTTTCTGACAAATAATCACTCAAGGTTTTTCCAGTTACGTTTTCTAAAATAAACCCAAGAAGAAGAGTGTTTCCTCCTAAATATTCCCACTCAGAGCCTGGCTCTTTTTGAGCGGTAAATCCATTATAAGTCACCTCTGCCAAATCACTTCCATAAGTAGCTCTTGCCATAAATCCAAAAGGGTCTCCATAATGCTCATCAAAATCGAGCGTACTAGTCATAGAGAGTAAATCTCTAATGGTAATGGTTTTATTCTTTTCAGCACCCAGACAAAGCTCAGGAACGTAAGTACAGGCAGGTTCATCTAAGCTCTTAATTAATCCTTCATCGTGAGCTATACCGATCATCAGCGCTGTCACGCTTTTCACCATAGAAAAACTATTAGAAACCGCTAACTCATTATGTTCATCCCAATATTTCTCGAAAACAATCTCATCATTTTCTATCACCAAATATGCTGCAGACCTAAAAAGCTCATGGTATCCTTCTTCTTCAGGAGTCAGTTTTAAAGTTCCTAGCCGAGTATTTTCCTTCCATGGTTGAGGGGTTTTATTCTTAACTTCTCTAGAATCGAAATAAGACAAATCGTAAATATGAGCAGTGCTATGCCCCTTTAAGTAGGTGCATGAAACCCCTTTTAATAAATAGCCGTTTCCTGAAGCCACGGCCACTATAGAAGCTAAAGCGATCAAAACAACAATCCCTAAAACTAATCTTCCTAAAAATCTCTTCATCTGGGAAATTTAAGACTTTAAGATGAAAAAATAGAGCGATCTGCGAGAAAGGAGAAACATCTAAACACAGGAAGAGGAAAATAACACGAATAACACTTTAAAAAAGTGTTTTTAATCATAATCAAACTCAAATAGCTCGGCTAAATGTATTTTCAGTTTATGCTTGACCTCTTCGAAATTCTGTTTGACTCCTAATTCTTTTTCCATAGAAGTCACCTGCTTATCGTTTATTCCGCAGGGGATGATCTGATTAAAATAATCCAGGTCTGAATTCACATTAAAAGCGAACCCATGCATCGTTACCCACCTGCTGCATTTTACTCCCATAGCCGCTATTTTCCTCGCTTTATCAGGGTTTTCTGGGTCTAGCCAAACCCCTGTTAAGCCGTCTAATCTCGCTGATTGAATATTGTAATCAGCTAAAGTTTTAATTATAGCCTCTTCTAAAAAACGTAAGTATTTATGAATATCCGTGAAGAACTGATCTAGGTCTATAATCGGATACCCCACTATTTGTTGCGGGCCATGATAAGTAATGTCGCCGCCCCTGTTAATTTTATAATAGGTGGCGTTTTTAGCTTTTAATTGACCTTCGTTTAATAATAAATGTGCTACATCGCCACTTTTTCCTAAAGTGAATACGTGTGGGTGTTCTACAAACAATAAGTGATTTTGGGGAGTAACAGCATCTGCAGGGTTCTCTAATTTTCGATTGGAAATTTTCTGGTCTATAGTCTTTTTAAAAAGTTCCTCCTGATAATCCCAGCAGACTTTATAGTCCATAATCCCTAAATCCTGAAACTTTACTTTTTTCACTAGATATTATCTAATTTACTTTTAAGAAAATCAATGTTTTTGATGTCTACCGGGTTTATTTGGTTCATTTCAGCTAAATGAAGTGAGACCCAGTCGCCAAAATTTACTAAATAAAGACTTCTTTCTAACTTCGTAAGTCCTTTAGATTCTACCTCTACTACTGTAGCACCTTTTTCTTTAAATATACCTTTACAGATGTCCATTCTTATTTTCACACGTTGAGCATCGTCTTCATTTCTGAATAACACTGCGGAGAATGAATCAGATCCTCCTTCCCAAGCTACTAAATCATTATGATTCATTTCCGGAAACTGATGGTGGAAGCAAAGTGTTTTAGCATTTTCTCCTATCTGTTGTCTCCATCTAATAGCGACTCCCTCGTAACCCGAATCAGAATATATTAATGGAGTAGTCTTATTTATTTGTTCCGCGACCTTTTTAGCCTGAGATTGAATATAATATGCTGAATCATTTAGTAATTTCACTGCGGCATGTAAGTCGCTATAAATAGAAGGGCCTATCAATTCAAATGACTCCAGCATTCTACATATCTGAACCACACTCTGGCCAAACTGTGACCGAGGCGGGTGACCGCCATTTATTAATGTGTACGGAACATCATACTTCTTAGCCCAGTCTCTTACCTTGCCTCCAGAAGTAATGCACCCAATGATACACTCTTTAGCCAGAGCTACCTCCATAGCAGAAAGAGTCTCTTCCGTGTTTCCGGAATAACTGCTCACTAAAACTAAGGTGTTAGCGTCAGCAAAATTCGGTAAGCCATAAGATGAGTGAGCTACACACGGAATGTTTAATGTTTGCTCTAGCCATTCTAGCACTATTCTTCCGCCTATTCCGCTTCCGCCCATTCCACATATAATTAATGAGTTAATGGTTTTGTCATCTTTAATGTCCCCTAAAACCTTTCCGGTATTTAAGGAATCTTCTAGCTGTGTGGTGAATGATTCTATAAGTGCTCTCATGATGTACTAAAAAAAGGAGACACAAATGTACTCGTTCCTTTGGGAACGCATATAAAAAAGATGATATCTCGCGAGGGTCGTTAAGAGTTCAGTAATACCTTTACACCGGAATAATAACTACTTAAAGAGAATAAGATGGCCATCCAACTTTCTGAACAAGAAATACAACGGAGACAAGCATTAGACGAAATGAGAAAAAGAGGAATCGAGCCTTTCCCGGCTGCGCTATTCCCTGTAGACACTCTTTCTAAACAGCTCAAACAGGACTTCATAGAACGGAGGCAGGTGGTTATGGCTGGAAGACTCATGAGCAAAAACATCATGGGGAAGGCCTCTTTTGCAGATCTTCAAGACTCTGAAGGCAGAATGCAGCTTTATGTCAATAGGGATGAAATCTGTCTAGGAGAAGACAAGGCGCTTTATAATGTGGTGTTTAAAAAACTTTTAGACTTAGGAGATTTTATAGGAATTAAAGGAGAGACTTTTGTTACTGGAACAGGTGAGCCTTCTGTAAAAATAACTGAGCTGCATGTGCTGGCTAAAGCTGTAAAACCACTCCCGGTGGTGAAGACGGATAAGGATGGAGTTATACACGACGCCTTCACAGACCCTGAGCTCAGGTACAGAATGCGATATGTGGATTTGGTGGTAAATCCAGATGTAAAAGAAACGTTTATTAAGCGTTCTAAGATTATGACCTCTATGCGTAATTTCCTCTCTAACAAAGGATACCTAGAGGTAGAGACACCTATTCTTCAGCCTATCCCTGGAGGGGCTGCTGCGCGTCCTTTTATTACACACCATAATTCTTTAGACACTCCGCTTTACCTAAGAATAGCGAATGAGCTTTACTTAAAAAGACTTATTGTAGGTGGGTTTGACGGGGTTTTTGAATTTGCCAAAGCATTCAGAAACGAAGGAATGGATAAAACGCACAATCCTGAGTTTACCATGATGGAGATGTATGTCACTTACAAAGATTATAAGTGGATGATGGAAACTACGGAGCAGATGCTAGAGACTATCTGTATGGATGTGTTGGGAACTACCAAGGTGACCATTGGTGAAAACCAAGTTGACTTTAAAGCTCCTTTTAAGCGTGTTACTATGATAGGCGCTATCAAAGATCACACTGGAATGGATATAGATGGAATGGATGAAGTTCATCTCAGAGAGGTTTGCGCTAAGCTTAACGTGCCTATAGATGAGACTATGGGTAAAGGAAAGCTGATAGATGAAATCTTCGGAGAAAAATGTGAGGGAAGTTATATTCAACCTACATTTATTACAGATTACCCTATAGAAATGTCTCCGCTTTGCAAAGCACATAGAGACAATCCAGAACTTACGGAGCGATTCGAATTGATGGTTAACGGGAAAGAGTTAGCCAATGCTTATTCTGAGTTAAACGACCCTATAGATCAACGCAAAAGATTAGAAGAACAAGCGAAATTGGCAGACAGAGGAGATGACGAGGCTATGTTCATAGACCAAGATTTTCTGAGGGCACTAGAATATGGAATGCCTCCTACATCGGGAATTGGAATTGGAATAGACAGGTTAACGATGTTCCTGACTGGAAACGACTCTATCCAAGAAGTGTTGCTCTTTCCTCAGATGAGACCAGAGGTCTTTCAAACAGAATCTAACGTGCCTATAATAGAATTGTCTGACGAAGGAAAAGCGGTGATGAAATTTCTTACCGAACAAATGTCATTAGGAGATCTAAAGGCTAAATCTGAGTTAAGTAATAAAAAATGGGATAGAGTGACAAAAGAACTCAGAAGTGCGGGTAAAATTGAAATCTGGAAAGATGGAGAGGCTCTCATGGTAAAAGAGGTTTAAAGGCCTCGCCACTGCTAGTATACACATATTTCTGGGTTAAGCATTAAACGAAGGCATGCAAAAATATTTTTATTATTCAGCCTAGTTCGCAAGGCCAAGGGAGAAAGTCTTCACCTAATTAAATTCTACTTTCTCCGCCGCGGATTTAATTCTGTTTATTTGAGCAGTTTTCTCTCTCACTACCGTTTTTTGTGTTTCTATCTGTTCTGTTTTTAAGCCCTTAGATTCTTCAAGCTCTTTAATCGCTGACTTATTCTGCTGTATTTGTTCTTTTAATCCCTCCTTTTTAGCTTGAAGTTCTATTATTTTCTGTTCTGATGCCACAATAGCCTGTTCTGCCTTAGTAACGTTTTCTAAGGACTTAGAAACATCCTTATCTATTCTCTCCCCCTCTTTAACTAATTTGTCTAGCTTTTTTTGGCTCTTATCTCTTGCTTTTTCCTGATTCTCTAAAGTGTTTTTATACACGTCTACATATAATTCCTTTTGGTAATCCATTAAGCAACTTACCACAGCCTTGGTTTCTTTGGGGTGCTCTTTGGGATTTAAATAATATCCATTCATGTTAAAAAAAACATTCACTTCACACCCGTCCTGCTCTTCATAAAACAGAGCAGTTAAAGTTAAAGCTTCAGACGTTATATCTTTCATACTCGTGTTTTCACAAACAAAACCTCCTTTAGTTTTCTTTACCTCAGCTTGGTAGCGAACGGTTAGAAACTCTTTCCATTTCTTTTGTGCTTCATCTTCTAAAGTATTCAAGTAAAATGTAAATCCGTTTCGAGTTTCTTTGTTCATCTTTAATCCCTCGGGGCTCACCTCTATTAAAGGAGAGTCTTCTAAAGACTTGGCTATAGACTCTTGATTCTGAGCGTTTAAACTGACCACTAAAACCAACAATAAAGGTAATACAGATAAGTGTTTCATTATTTATTTATTAGATGCTCACACAAATTACGGCTTTTCTAAGTTCCATAATTTGTATGGCCTTGTTAAGCCTGGGTTTTTTATTCGAATCAATGTGTCTGGTTACTAAAAAGCCATAAAAGATGGATTCAATAAGTTTGGCTTATTATAAATTAACTCCTCGTAGGTGTTGGAGTTTTTTATCTGATATCCGCAAGCTTTAATTACAGCATGTGCCGCTGCAGTGTCCCATTCCATAGTGGGCGCAAACCTTGGATAAATATCTGCGACACCCTCTGCTAATTTCAAAAATTTTAAGGAACTCCCCATAGTAACTTTATCGTTATTCTTAAACTGCTCAAGAAACCTCAGCGTCTCCTCATTCAAATGAGATCTGGAACAGAGTATTCTCACCTTGGCCTCTACTTTCCCTTGCATAACTGCTTTGTGTCCTGGAATTACCTCCCATAAAACCTCTCGAACTGATTTAAAAGGGAGCGCTTTTGCTTCTTCGTTCTTTTTCTGATAATAAGCCTCTAATGACTTTACATTCCCCCAATACAGCTCTTCACTGACCGGAATGTAAACTATGCCTAATATAGGGGTGCCATTTTCTATGAGAGCTATATTCACTGTAAACTCTCCGTTTCTTTTTATAAACTCTTTAGTCCCATCTAATGGGTCCACCATCCAAAACCTATCCCATTTCTTTCTTTCTTCAAAGGAAGTCTGGTCGCCCTCTTCGCTGAGCACCGGAATTCCGGTTTTGCTTAAAAATTCGTCAATCACCAAATGAGCGTTTTTATCGGCCTGCGTAAGCGGAGAGTCATCAGCTTTAGATTCTATCCCGAAATCTTCTTTGTTATAAATTTCTAGAATGGCTTCTCCTGCTTTTATAGACGCAGATTTAGCTATTTCTAAGAGTTGGATGTTGTTCATTTTTATAATCTGTGAAATACTCCATCTTCTGAAGAAGTTAAAATAAAAAATATTTTTGAAAAGGATTTGGTGCCTCTCTGACAAATGTAAGGTATCCCTGCCCGTCTCTTAAAAACGATCTAGGCTATGCGCAGATTTATTTAATTCAAATGTGACCTCATCTATTTGTTTTAAAAAGATGTAAATTCGCGATTCCAAAAAAATGCCCGGATGGCGGAACTGGTAGACGCGCACGACTCAAACTCGTGTTCCTTTGGAGTGTGGGTTCGATTCCCACTCCGGGTACATTAGAGGAGATACTTTTGGAGTATCTCCTTTTTTATTCTAGTCTATTATTGTATCTCTAAGCCTTAAGTATTAATATTACTTCATCAAAATTTGGAGATATAAAACTGTTTAAACTAAATTCGTTAACTCAAAATCACAATCATGAAACTTCTAATTACTTCTATTTCAATCTTCTTTTTATCGTCTTTTTCCCTTAGTTACGGCCAAGACATCTGTCCCGGTGCAGACGTTGAAATTGAAACAATCAGCTTTAGCTACACTCCTGATGCCTTAATGGTTGAAGTTGGAACTACGGTAGGATGGGTAAACGTTGGAGGGAACCACGATGTGATGGGAATAACAAATTCAATTACTGACGAGCCTTTTAATAACCCAGAGCCTTTTTCAATAGGGTCGATGTTTGGAAGCCCTTCTGGAGTGTGTTTGGGTACCTTCACTTTTACGGTTCCTGGAGTTTATAATTATGATTGTTCAATAGGCAGCCATGCTGCAAATGGAATGGTTGCATCTATCACGGTTTCAGCTCCTGTCTTTGGGTGTACTAATGCAGACGCATGCAACTATGACCAAACCGCAACTGACGATGACGAAAGCTGCGTTTTTATAGGAGATACTTGTGATGACGGTAACGCAGATACTGAGTCTGATGTTATTCAAGATGATTGCTCGTGTGAAGGTTCAATAATCTCTTCAATTGGTAATTTCGAGGCTCTATCTGTCTTAATGTTCCCAAATCCAGCAACCTCTGAGTTAAATATTGCATTAAACAAAAAGTCCGCAATTAAAGTGTTCGATTCTATCGGGAAAATGGTTCAAGAAACAGGCCCAGTTTTAACTTGGGCTCTAGATGTAAGCGAATGGGAAAATGGAATCTACACCTTACAAACAGAGGAAGGAAAGACGTATAAGTTTATCGTCGA
>DDEI01000033.1:0-3085 GCA_002336675.1 Flavobacteriales bacterium UBA1958
TCAAATAACGGAGGATTCGGATTTAACAGCTCAGAAGTGATCGTTTCTTTTGATGGCGTTGCAAGCCAAACATTAACTGCATTTGGTGTTTCTGAATCGTTCGATGTCGTCGTTCCTTCTGGAAGTGAATTGACCTTAGAGTATGTGTTTTCTACTTGGGGAGAGGGTGGTGGAAATGTGGTCACAGTATTGGATGATTCAGGTGCGGTGGTATTCGAAAGTGATGAATCTCCTTCAGAAGGAATTATTTTTCAAGATGCTGTAATTTGCACTGGATCTGGTCAGTTGCAGTACGAATGGTCACCAGCAGAGGGGTTAAGTAATCCTTTTTCTCCGAGCCCTGAAGTCTCTGTAAGTCAGACTACTGAATTTGTACTTTCGGTTTATCCAATGGGGTTTGAGGGATGCCTTACTACGGATGTGGTTACAGTATCTGTAGACCCAGCTGGAGATCCAGGGACCGACTCTACATTAGTGCTGTGTTATAACTACGGATCTTTCGATTTAATAGATATGCTGGGAGGTAATCCAGTTTCTACTGGAGAGTGGATTGATGGAAATGGAAATGTCGTAGTTGGCACATTTAGTACGATAACCGATGCTAGTGATGTATTTACCTATACAGTCACTAATGCAGGATGTACAAATAGTGCCCAGTTGGACATTACTATACTACCGCAAGGAGATCCTATTTGTTGTGAATTTGATTATACTTTCGAGACTACAGATGCGCTTTGCAACGCTTCTTTAGACGGAACCTTCAGTATTAGCATGATCAGCAGCTCAGAAGGAGGGCCATGGACTATTACCTTGTTAGACGGCGTTCCTGTGGTACAAATAGCCGACAACCAAACGACATTTACAGGGCTAGCCGCTGGTTCTTATGAAATAGGAATAGAAGATGCTGGACTATGTATTACTAACTTTACTATAGACATCTTCGATCCACCAGTAATAGCCATAGAGGCAGTTATGGATACTACCGTTTGTATAGGAGGAACTGCTTTTTTGGATAGCTGGAGTGCTACTGATCTTAGCAATAATTATAGCTACACTTGGATAGATTTAGGAACAGGTTCTCAGTCTGTTCAGCTTTTAGACAATGAGATTTACCAGGTTTTCGCGACCAATGTAAACGGCTGCTTAAGTCCGATAGAAGATGTAGTAGTTTCTGTCTATGACCCACTTTCTTTTATGGTAAGTGATGATACTTTTGTCTGCCAGGATTCACCTATAGTTTTAGAAACTATAAACCCAAACGGCGGATTCGGAGGGGTTAATTTTTCTTGGGCAGTGAATGGAAATCCATTTTCAAGTTTAGATGAAGTTTTAATTTCACCTAGTTCTACTACCGAGTATTGTGTTACGTTTACAGATGGATGTGAAACACCAGCTCTAACAGAATGTATTCTGATCGAAGTGGAAGAAACACCTACCATTAGTCTCTTTTCAAGTTCTACTTATGGATGTGTTCCACATGAAGTTGTTTTTGAAAATCAATCTAATGATAACGAATATGTAAATAGCTTTTGGGATATAGATGAGACTATTTATTCCGGTGCTCCGGTAGTACAGCATATTTATGAAGAAGCTGGTGTGTATGATGTCGAATTAACATTAGAGTCTGCATTTGGGTGTTTTTATTCACAGGTTTTCAGTAATTATATGCAAGTTTATCCTTCTCCTAGTCCTGAATTTAGTCATGACCCTTATGTTACTACAATTCCCGAGACAGTGATAGAGTTTATAAACCTAACAGAAGGCCTCATAATCGAGCAAATTTGGGTTTTTGATACGTTAAACGTTTTAGGGACAAGCGCTGAAGTCAATCCTACCTTCGAATTTCCAAAAACTGAGGCTGGGGTCTATCCCGTTAGTTTGTATGTTATAGACTTTAACGGATGTGAAGCTACCTTGGTTAATAACGTATATATAAATGATCTGTTAAATGTATTCGTTCCCACGGCTTTCACACCTAATTCTGATGGAATAAATGATGTGTTAACTATAAAAGGGACAGATATTGATGAAAGTAAATTCAGATTAAAAATATTTAACCGTTGGGGTGAAACGGTATTCGAATCATCTAATCTAAATACTCCATGGGATGGAAGTCACATGAATGGGAATTATTACGTAGAGGCAGGGTTGTATAATTATGTTATTGAAACCTACAGCCGAAGCACTACGAATAGAATAGAAATCCAAGGTCATGTTACTTTGGTCAGGTAAACACAGGGCATTTAGCTGTGGTGAATGAAGTAGATTATATTTCATAGAGGTTGAATTTATTAATTTGACTCTTGAGCTTACTCGCTTTTACGACAAACTAATTTAGGTTGTTAATTAAATGCCTTAATCGGTATTAAAACTTCTTTGTGAACCGTCTTTGTCTTTCTACATTTGCCGTTCTAAAATTAAAGACATGAACATTCACGAGTATCAAGGTAAATCTATATTAGAAAGCTTCGGAGTAGCAATACAAAAGGGGAAGGTTGTAGATAGATTAGAAGACGCTGAAAATGCAGCTAAAGAATTAAGTTCAGATACGGGCACTGAGTGGTTCGTGGTCAAAGCACAGATTCACGCTGGAGGTAGAGGGAAAGGAGCTTGTATAGAAACTGGTTCTCATGGAGTAGTTTTAGCTAAGGGTCTTGACAAAGTAGAACAGGTAGTTAATGGAATTTTAGGAAATACTCTCGTAACTCTTCAGACAGGAGAGGATGGAAAGAAGGTAAATAAAGTTCTAATCGCTGAGGATGTATATTACCCGGGAGATTCTGAGCCAGAGGAGTATTATATGAGTGTTTTATTGGACAGAACTACTGGAAGAAATACGATTATGTATTCTACGGAAGGTGGAATGGATATAGAAACTGTAGCTCATGACACTCCACATCTTATTCATAAAGAAGAAATAGATCCTAAAGTAGGTCTACAGGGGTTTCAGATGAGAAAGATAGCTTTCAATCTAGGTCTTTCAGGTGATGCATTTAAGAACATGTGTAAGTTCGTGAATTCTCTATATAACGCATATGTAGGAAGTGATTCTAGTATGTTCGAGATTAATCCAGTATTGAAAACA
>DDEI01000033.1:3400-15170 GCA_002336675.1 Flavobacteriales bacterium UBA1958
AATCCAGTATTGAAAACATCTGATGATAAAATTATAGCTGTAGACGCTAAAGTGACTTTAGATGCTAACGGATTATTTAGACACAAGCCTTATTTAGAGCTAAGAGATAAGTCAGAAGAAGATCCTATAGAAGTAGAGGCAGATGAAGCTGGACTAAACTATGTAAAGCTTGACGGAAACGTAGGCTGTATGGTTAACGGAGCAGGATTAGCTATGGCTACCATGGATATTATAAAACTAAGTGGAGGAGAGCCTGCTAATTTTCTAGATGTAGGTGGTACGGCCGATGCAGAAAGAGTAGAGACCGCATTTAAAATAATTCTTAAAGATCCTTCTGTAAAAGCTATTCTGGTGAATATATTTGGAGGAATAGTTAGATGTGACAGAGTAGCACAGGGAATAGTAGATGCTTATAAGAACATGGGTACTATTCCAGTGCCACTGATTGTTAGATTACAAGGAACAAATGCTGTAGAAGCTAAAGCGCTTATAGACGCTAGTGGATTAGAGGTTACTTCAGTAGTACTGCTTCAAGAAGCTGCTGATGCAGTTAAAGTTGTAGTAGCATAAATAAAAGAATAATTATAGAAGAGATGAGGCTAATTCCATTAGCTTCATTTTTTTTGCGCTATAGTTATACCATCTCTCAATGGCAAGATGAAGCTGGAGTACAAATCACTTTCATGAATTAATCTATTAAACTCTCTAAGAGCTAATGTTTCTGCGTCTTTAGCATTTTCATTTACTACTTTATCCCACCAGAGCACATTATCTGCTAGAAGTAACCCGCCTGGTTTTAACACTCTATTACATAATTCTAAATAACTAGGATACATCTTTTTATTGGCGTCTATGAAGATCAAATCAAAGCTTTCAGAATCCAACTCCTGCAGCGATTCAGCTGCATCACCGTACTTAATTTTTATTTGATTTGAGTAAGGAGAAGAGCCTATAAATTTCTCATGAAATGTTTCCAATTCATCGTTTACTTCTAAACTTAAAAGAGATCCTTTGTCTTGCAGTCCTTCAGCTAAACAGAGCGCACTATAGCCAGTAAATGTGCCTAATTCCAGGATGCTTTTTGGTCTTTTTAACTTACTTATAAAAGAAAGTAATCTGCCTTGTACTCTTCCAGAAATCATTTTGGGCTTTAGCGCTTTTCTAAATGTTTCCTTTTCTAATTCTATTAGATATGAAGGAATGTCATTCGCACTAGCCTGCACGTAATCTTCTATTAAATCTTCTCTCATTTTTTACACACAGTTTGCTCCTAAAGAGGTTAGGGAAACAGAAATATCATTTTTTTTGTTAAAAACATCCAGGTAATTACTATTGGAGCGCTCTATGTCTACAAGCAATATCCTTAAATCTATTACTGATACAGCTAGATTACTATCCAACTCCTCTTCATTCTGCCTAGCCATTATGTTGCCATCACAACTCTTGTCTATGCCTTCAAATGTTCCAGGAGCATTGAGGTATATAGAGCTATTAGTGTCGACACAGTCAAACATATTTTCTGCTCTATCCAGATCATTATCGGCTATGCCAGCACAAGCATTTAGATCATTAATACAGAATTTGAGTAAACAAATTTGGCATATAGCCTCATTCCCAAATGGAAGGGAGTTATCTAACAAATAACCCAAGCGCTCTCCGAAATATGCAGAGCAACTGGGTCTCAGTTCTGAATTTTCTGTGACACAAGAAGTACATCTGTTTAAGTCTGAATCAAAAAGAAAGTCTAAGCCGAAATCTTTATCTGTTTGACTAACAGTATCTTGGTTATTTCCTATATAACTTAAATCCTCATCAGGACAATTTCTCAGAGAAAATCCAGCGGTAAAAATGCAGAAGCATGAACTAGCTAATATTAACAGATTTTTCATGGTGGTAAAGATAGTGATTGCACCTCTAGGAAATGTTGTAGGATTCAAAGATGCCTATGAATTCCAGTGAAATAAGTAATATTAAGTGTAATTTAGAATCTAAATAGAGTTGATGCTAGTGCTTAAGATAAGCAAGCGGTTCCTAGGATTTAACCTCTTGATTGCCCTCAATTAACTTACTTTCGTCCTTATGAAAACACAAAACAGAATCCGTCTTTTTGGTTTAGCTACTCTCGTAGGTATGCCATTGTTGGCTTTTGTTATATCATGGCTTTTTTCATTAGAATTTCCGATTATAGGCTGGTTCATAACAGATAATTTTTTGGTTCAATTATCTATAGGTGTGTTTTACGGAGTGTTAGTAGGAATAATGGCTTCTTGGATAACAGAAAGAAATTTCATGAGCTCTGTCAGAAATAGATACTATAACTTACTATCTAGCTTAAAACTAACATGGTTTGACGTATTCTTTATATCCATTTGTGCCGGTATAGGAGAAGAAATTCTATTCCGTTACGCGTTACAATATTTAGTTGGGATTTGGATAGCCGCTTTACTATTCGTAGCGGTTCATGGCTATTTAAATCCGAAAGATTGGAGAATCTCAGTGTATGGTCTATTTATGGTATTGGCCTCCGCGGGATTCGGATATATGGCAGAAGATTTAGGAATGTTATCAGCCATAATAGCACATGCAGCTGTAGATGTTTACTTGCTAGCTCAACTTAAACTGGAAGATAAAAAAACTACCTTTGAATCTATCAAATATGATCAAGACTAAAAATTTAAAAAAATCCTACGGAAGCCTTGAGGTATTGAAAGGTGTGGATTTAGAAATTCCTAAAGGTGAAATTATTTCTATAGTGGGCGCTTCTGGCGCAGGGAAAACTACATTACTCCAAATATTAGGAACATTAGACTCTCCAAACTCTGGTGAATTATTGTTTAATGATAAAAATATAGCTGATTTATCTTCTAAGGCACTGGCCAGATTTAGAAATGAACACATTGGATTTATATTTCAGTTTCACCAGCTTCTTCCTGAATTTACAGCTATAGAAAATGTATGTCTGCCTGCCTTAATAGGAGGTAGAAGTATGTCTGAATCGAAAACTAAAGCCTTAGAGCTCTTGGATACTTTGGGTTTGAAAGATCGTGCTTCTCATAAACCAGCTGAGCTTTCTGGTGGAGAGCAGCAGAGAGTAGCAGTAGCTAGAAGTCTAATAAATTCTCCAGATGTAATTCTAGCAGATGAACCAAGTGGAAATTTAGATTCAAAAAATGCCAAAGAATTGCATGATCTTTTCTTTGAATTACGAGATAAACTAGGTCAAACGTTTGTTATAGTTACTCATAACTTAGAGTTAGCTAGTCAAGCAGATCGAATGCTAACTATGGCTGATGGACGAATGACCGAATAATAAACCTTAACTTTGAGTATATGCTCTATGCCCTTAAGATCTCCATTGCTATAGTTTGTAGTTTCATTTCTACGGTTTCCTTTACCCAAAACAGTTACTATAAGTTTATTGAGAATAAAGGACAGCATCCAGATAAAGTTTTGTTTACTGCAGATTTAGAAAACGGTACTATCTTTTTTGAAAAAGATAGATTTACCTATTTACTAAGAAACGCTGAAGATTTAAGTAGAATAGCGGGATACCACGGAGCTCCTCCATCTGATAGAGATTATAGTATGAGAAGTCATGCTTATGAAGTTGTTTTTGATGGCAGTAACACAGAAGAGATAAATGGAGCGAACCTCCTCCCTGGTATTACGAGCTATTTCAAAGGAAACGACCCGAATAAATGGAGCTCTGGATGTAAATCTTTTGCAGAGATCACCTATTTAAATTTATACAAAGGAATAGATCTGAGAGTCTACGCAAATGATTTTCTGCTAAAATTCGAATACTACATAGCTCCTGGGGTAGATCCATCTCTAATTTCTCAGGTATACAACTATACAGATGGAATTAAACTAAAAGATGGAAAGGTAGAAGTTAGGACCAATGCAGGAATGATGAATGAGCTTAAGCCTGTTTCATTTCAGAAAGAAGGAAAGGAAAATACCTTCATCGCTAGTAAGTATGTGAAGGGTAAGGACGATATATCCTATGAATTTCCGGATAGTTATGATAACTCTAAGGTTTTAGTTATAGACCCAGAGCTCGTATTTAGCAGTTATTCAGGGTCTTTTACGGATAATTTTGGTTACACGGCGACTTTTGATGATGATGGTTTTTTGTATTCTGGTAGTTCAGCTTTTGGTAGTGCTTATCCTGTTACTCTTGGTAGCTTTGAAGAAAACTGGTCAGCTGGAGTGGTGGATATTGCGTTATCTAAAGTAGATACCACAGGTACTTTTTTACTATGGTCAGCTTATCTAGGAGGAACAGGAAATGAGCTTCCACACAGTATAATGGTAAATGAAAATGATGAGTTATATGTTTTGGGTTCAGCTAGCTCTAGTGACTTTCCTATATCGGAAGATGCTTATAGTTCTGTTTTTGGCGGTGGGTCATTTATAGGGTTAGGAACTCTAGGATTAAACTACGATACTGGCTCAGATATTATTTTAGCCAGAATAAGTGCAGATGGTTCTGAGTTATTAGGAAGTACATATATAGGTGGCGCGGATAATGATGGACTTAATTTCGGCTCAGAGCTAAAGTACAATTATGCAGATGAAATTAGAGGAGAAATACAGCTAGATGAGAATGGGAATGTATTCGTAGTTTCCAGTACATACTCTAATGATTTTCCTGTAAGCTTAAATGCAGCTCAACCAACGAACAGTGGAGGTCAAGAAGCAGTTGCGTTTATGATGAGTCCAGATTTGTCTAACCTGCAATGGAGCACTTATGTAGGAGGTGCCTCTAATGATGCCGGCTACTCTCTCACCTTTGACTCTAATTCTAATGTGGTTATCTGTGGTGGAACGCAATCTGTGGATTTTCCGCTCTCATCTTCGGCGATACAGGGAGCCATCGGTGGAGATGTCGATGGGTTTTTTACTAGAATAACCAATGATGGCCAAACCATAGATTATTCCAGTTATTATGGCTCTTCAGATTACGATCAACTTTATTTTATAGAAGCTGATGAATCAGATAATATTTATGTATTTGGTCAGACGGAGCATGCTCAATCTGATTTTATATTAAATGCAGATTATAATACTATTGGAGGAGGACAACTTATTACTAAGTTCGATTCTGTCATGGAGAATATAATCTGGAGTACAGCCTTCGGTACAGGTGGCGGTCAACCTAATATTTCTCCTACATCTTTTCTGGTGGATGTTTGTGATCGGATTTATTTGAGCGGTTGGGGAGGTCCTACAGGTAATACAGGTCTTGGTGTTATAGGTATGGATGTTACGCCAGATGCATATAAGGATGAAGCTACCAATGGAGATTTTTATCTCATGGTTTTGTTTGATGACGCCAGTGATATTTTTTACGGGTCATTTTTTGGTGGAAGCCAAAGTGACGAGCACGTGGATGGAGGAACCAGCAGGTTTAGCAGAAAAGGCCAAATTTATCAGGCAGTATGTGCTGGGTGTGGCTCTAATGATGACTTTCCCATAATACCAGACCCAGGCGCTGTTTCGGAGACTAATAATTCTTTTAATTGTAACCTTGGAGTCTTCAAATTCGATTTTGAGATTCCTACAACTATCGCTGATTTTATTGTGCCTAATCAGATTTGTGTGAGCCAGCCATTCACGATAAATAACCAAAGTAATTTTAGTCAAGATTACGCTTGGGATTTTGGTGATGGTTCTGAACTACAGTTTGGTTTTAATCCTACCCATACGTATTTACTTCCTGGGACTTATGAAATTACATTATCCGTTTCTAGTGCAGAAACCTGTAATGGAACTGACCAAATAACTGAAATAGTTAGGATAGAAGAAAGTTCGGTTACTACTAGTGAGAGCATACTTCTGTGCTCTGGAGATTCAGCTATTCTGGGGGGTGAAGAGGACCTTAATTACGAGTATACTTGGTCACCTGTTACTTATTTGAGTAATCCAAATATAGCAAACCCTATTTCCACTCCGCTAAATGACATAGCGTATATTCTTTCGATTCAGAGAGGAGCCTGTATAGACACATTATTTCAAACCATTGAATTAGAAGACTTAGAAATAGCTGTTTCAGAAGATCTTTTATTGTGTGATGGAGGAGAAGCCACAATAGAACTTATTACAGATAATAATTTAGCAGTTACGTGGAGTAGTAATCCTGCATTTGGAGATATGTTAAATGATACTCCAGATGATTACACGATCAATCCTATAGTCACAGAAACCAGCACATTCTATTTGCTAGCAGAAGGAGAACTCTGCTCAGAAACAGCTGAAGTACAAGTGGCAGTTTTTACAGATGATGTGGAATTAGAAGGTGATTTGAATATTTGCGATGGAGACACAATAGAGGTGTCTGTGGTTCAGCCTATAGCTGGGTTAACTTATACTTGGAGTCCACCGGCCAATGTTATTTCAGGTCAAGGAACAAGTCAAGTTCTGGTATCTACAGATGAGGTGATTGTTCTTACCGTGGAAGCCTCCTTACAAGACTGCGAAGCCGAAGATTCCATAACTATCGGAGTAATAAATGATACAGGAGATGCATTTATAGTTACAGCTACTCCACCAACTATTATTTCTGGGCAGGAGAGCCAGTTGAGCGTTTCTATTCCTGGTTTAGAATATGTTTGGGAGCCATCAGAAACGTTGAGTAATTCAGGTATTCAAAACCCTATTTCTACTCCACTAGAAACGACCACTTATCTGGTAACTGCTGGAACAGAAGACTGCCTAAGAAGCGGATCTGTTGAGGTAACAGTAGTAGATTTCATCTGTGGAGAACCGCTCATTTTTCTACCAAACGCATTCAGTCCTAATGCAGATAACGAAAATGATGTGCTCTATGTTTATGGTCAGAATTTAACTGAAGTACACTTAGCCATCTTTAACAGATGGGGGCAGAAAGTATTTGAAACCTATGACCAAAGCATAGGTTGGGATGGCCTTTATAATGGAGAAATGTCATCACCAGCAGTCTTCGATTATTACTTAGAAGTTACCTGCCAAGGAGGAGCAGATTACTTCGAAAAAGGAAACGTAACACTGGTAAGATGATTCGTTATTTAGCACATATCATTGTTGCTTTTATAGCGATGCAATGCCTGTCCAATCAAGCTAAATCTCAGGACATTCACTTCAGTCAATTTTTCAATGTCCCTGGGAATTACAACCCAGGAGATGCAGGAAGATTTGATGGGGATTACAGAATAGGAACTGTTTACAGAAGTCAGTGGAGAACGGTAACTGTGCCTTTTACCTCTTTTGGTATTAGTGCCGATGCCAATAAGCTATTCCCCAAAAAACCTATAGGAACAGGGATAGCCATTTATAGAGATCAAGCAGGAGACGGAAATTTCACAACTACCCAGGTAAATCTTTCAGGTTCGTATAAGCTCCCTTTTTTATCTGATTCCACTCAGAGCATATCTTTAGGACTTCAAACGGGAATCACACATAAATCCATAAATTTTGAAGCTTTCGAATGGGGAAACCAATTCGATGGATTAGTTTACAATCCTAACTTAGGGACGAATGAGTTTTTCCAAAATGATAAGAATACCGTTTTTGATTTTCATATAGGTGCGCAGCATAAGAAAGCTTTCTCCGATAAACTGGCGCTCACTTCTGGAGTTTCGTTTTTTAATATTTCCTTTCAGGACCAGAGTTTCTCTGAAGAAAAAGTACCCCTTTTTACCCGAACCAATATTCAAGCCATAGCTGAATATCAGTACAATGAAAAGCTAAACATTCTGCCAGCCATGAATGTAAGTCTCCAAGGGAAATTTAGAGAGTGGAACATAGGTGGAGCAATGCGTTATAATCTCACAGAACCTAAAGGAGTTAGACAAGAGGCAGGAGCAGGGTTGTTTTACAGGAGTGGAGACGCTGGTTATGTTTATTTTGATTTCATTTATGATAAATGGAAAGCAGGTATTAGCTATGACTTTAACTTTTCAGATTTGAAAGTGGCCAGTAATGGAAGAGGGGGCTTAGAACTCACGCTGGTTTATATCTTTAAGAAATTCCGTCCTCGAATCGTGGGTGGAAGAGTTTGTCCCGATTTCATTTAGTGCTTATTTAGTCCTTAAACTTTTACCAGAAGAACATATTGAATTTAACTAGATGTTCTAGTTTTGCTGCGCGATGGAAAAGAAAGAGGATAAATTAGTTTGGTCAGGATATTTGCTGCTTTTAGGATATAATAGTATAGCACTCTCAGGGGTTTTTGAAAATCCATTAAATCAGAATTTCTATAAATTTTACATAGAGAATTTCGGTACGCTTTGTTTGATGGAGTTTGTGGTAGTAGCTTCGCTATTTGTGAATATGATATTGAACTACGATAAATTTAAAAGCGGAATTAATAAGGTCCATCTTATTATCACAGGTCTTAGCTTTGTCTGCCTTCTTGTCAAAGTGATTTTCTTCTTTATGGGAGTGTTTAAAGTAATGTAGATACCTACTTTACTCTATTCATTTTCATACTTTTTATCATCCAGTTAGGAAGCGGTTTAAGAGGATCCCTGTTCTTTAGGTTTATAAATAGGCCTAGCTTTTTCATGATAGGTACTTTATGAGTCTCCACGAATTCTATTAGCGTGCCGTCAGGGTCTTCTATGTAAGAGAAATGACCAGCAGCATCTCCCATATCAAAAGTATTGGAAGAGTCTACAGTAAATGGTCTGCCAGCGGCAGCGCATTCCTCTCTAAGCAAGCTCATTCCCGATACATCAAAGCATATATGGATATATCCTAAGTCGCCCCATAATCTTCCTTCATATATCTTTTGCTGAGGTCTATCTGTAGCTTGGATTAATTCTATTTCAGTAGGGCCAAGCAGTTTACTAAACCCTCCAGCTTTTCTTGTACTTGAATGTCTTAGTAAGACTCTCTTATAGGTTTTATCACCAGAGGGGAGATTAGTGAGGTCATCGAAAGATCCTTCTTTCTCGTAGATCAACTTATCATAACCTAAAATCCCTGAGTAAAATGCTTTAGACTCTTCTATATCAGAAACGCCCATGGTAACACCTAGTACTCCTCCGAAAGAACCCTTTTCATCGGAAAACTGATAAGAGTCTTCATAAATTTCTACGATGTTATTTCCTGGGTCTCTAAAGTATAAGTGTTCTTTTCCTTCAGGAGAGGTTAGCACTTCTGTGAGCATTGAAACTCCAGCTTGTTTTAGCACGGCGTGACTAGCGGTTACGTTTTTAGAGCGCACTTTCATACAGTTTACACCTAAATCTCCTAACTGAACTTTGAACTTAGCCGCCACAGGAGTTCTGCCTTTATACTGCCAGATTTCCAATCCTCCACCTCCACGCATATTCATAGAGAGTATAGCATGTCTGGTTCTCGGTTTTCCAGCAGTGTAAGGAAGCATAAGCTCTGCAGTAGCTTCATCCTCAAACACCCGAATATCAAATCCTAAATGATTCTTATACCACTGAAAAGTCGACTGAACGTCAGTAGTTCCTATTCCTATTTGCTGAATTCCGTTGATTACCTTCTTCTCCATTCCGTTAGTTAGGGCTTATGTTTTTGGCTATTCTTCTGTAAAGCGGTGGAAGGTATCTGCTTATGTACAATAGTACGATTTCACCCGAGCCTATAAAGATATTGTTTTTCCTTTTAGCTGCTCCTCTTAGTATTTTTTCAGCGGCTTTTTCGGAAGATATTCCTCCAGCCTGGCCCGCATCTATTTCACCATGTTTTCTCCCGTCAGAAGTAAGTGCGTTTAAAGAAATGTTAGTAGTTATTCTACCTGGGCTTACTATAGAAACCGAAGGTGAGTCAGGTTCTAGTTGCATAGACTGAAAATATCCTTTCAGCGCATGTTTCGACGCTGCGTAAGCAGACCTTAATGGGAATCCATACTCTCCTACCACAGAGCTAATGGCTACGATGTGAGACTTGTCTGCTTTGAGGAGTAGAGGCATACAATGGGTAGTCCATTCTATGGTTCCTAAAAAGTTCACTTGCATGATTTTATTCACCACAGAGAACTCCGTGTCTTTAGCTAAACCCCGTTGAGATATTCCTCCATTGTTAATGAGTAAGTCTAAGTGGTCAGTTTTCCTGCTTAATTCATTAAAAGCATCAATTAGAGATTTGGAATCAGCTAAATCCATAGAAATTACATGGATTTTAACGTCGTTCGTTTCTAATTCATTCTTTAAACTTTGTAACTTATCTTTAGATCTGGCTCCTATAAAAATGGTGCACGGTGAAGCGGCTAAATTTCTTACCATAGCTTCTCCTATGCCAGAGCTGGCTCCAGTTACTAAAACCGTTTTTCCTGCATAATGTGCCATTTAATTTGGGATTTGGCTATAGATGAAAAAGCAGTATAAGCTGAATAATATAATACCGCTTAATAAGCTTAACTTCTTTTTGAATACCATCAGTGGGAATAAAATTACCGCTATTCCCAGCATCCATAAAATATCGATATTCATAATTTTAGCATCTATCACCAGTGGTGAAATAATCGAGGTAGTTCCTAACACAGCTCCTATATTGAATATGTTGGAGCCTAGTAAATTACCTAGTGCTATATCTGTTTCTTTTCTATAAGCAGCAATTACACTGGCCGTTAATTCAGGAGCACTCGTTCCGAAAGCCACTATGGTAACACCTATTACAGACTCGCTTAAATTGAAACTTCTTCCTATGTCTATAGCTCCGTCTAAGAACCATTCTGACCCTAAGTATAATGCCACCATTCCTCCAAGTAAGAATAATATTAGTTTCATCATGCTTTCCTTTTCTGCATCGGTATCTATTTCTATATGTGATGCTTCAGTATCAGCGTGAGATTTTCCGCGTTGCAAGATCATATAAACGTAAACCACTAAGGTCACCAATAAAACACTGCCTTCAAACCGAGTTATGAGATTATCTAAGCCAAAAATAAACGCTAGAGCTGCGAAGAAAACCATCACCGGCCAGTCTATTCTCAGTGCTTTTCTGTTTACAGCTATGGGGAAGACAATAGCAGTAATGGCTAGCACTAGCCCTAAGTTAGCTATGTTCGACCCTACCACATTTCCCATGGCTATGTCTGGGTTTCCGTTAAGAGCAGATTTTATGCTTACTATAAGTTCAGGAGCACTTGTACCCAAAGAAACTACGGTTAACCCCACTACCATAGAGTCTATGTTCAATTTAAGGGCAATTCCAGAAGCACCTTTTACCAGTAGGTCACCGCCAAGTATTAGTACAGCTAGTCCTAAAATGAGTAATAAGTAGTCCAAAGTTTAATAAAGTTTAAGTTGAGGGTTGGTCTTCTTTACCTGATTCAGGTGTTTCAGAAATAGAGTCTTCTTTTTTTACACCAGAAGACGAGATAGAATCAGAAGGAGTGAGTGGATTAATAGGTTCTTTTACTTCGGGTTGAATAGGAGTAGGTTTTACACTCTTCTCTATAGTGTCGTGGGCTTTCTTAGCTTCACGCTGTGCCAATTGAGCTGCGTTTTCTATTTCGTTTCTTACTTCCTTAGCGCTGTCTGTAATGCCTTTAGCGCTGCTCATTATCTCACGCTGGATATCATTTCTAGCTTCTCTAAACTGATAGGTAGCTTTCCCTATAGTTTTAGCCAAACTAGGAATGCCTTTAGCTCCAAAGAACAGCAGGTAAATAACAAATACAAATACGATTTCAGTAGCTCCCATAAGCTCAGCAAATGTAGGGATTTGTATTAGCTGAAACAGATGTCATTTGTGTGTTTTTTAACAGGGAGCCTGGGAGATACTCTTGCGAGTCAAATATTACAATTAG
>DDEI01000033.1:15578-53790 GCA_002336675.1 Flavobacteriales bacterium UBA1958
CTACAGCACGTTTTAAAGTGGGCTTGCATCGATATTTATTAGTGTTACTCTCATAAGAATTTATACAATTATAGCTTTTACATTTATAGATAAAGAGTAGTAATTTAAGTCTGTATCCTATTTTAGCTTTGGCATAAATTGTAATATGTATACATCTATAATCACTAATTTTCGAGCTGAATAAAAGACAAATCTTAAATCATGAAGAAAATTTTAATCCTAGCGCTTATTGGGCTTATGTGTATAGGTGCAACAGACCATTGTAACGCACAATCTAAAAAGAACAAGAAGAAAAAGAAAGGTGATACCGAGCAGCCTAAGCCGAAAGACAAGTCTGAGATAAAGTCTATCAAAGACCTTACGGAGAAGTCAGAGAAAATGGAAGGCCTGTTTACGATGTATCAGGATTCTACTTCTGGTAAGATGTATATGGAGATTACAGAGGACCAGTTAGGGAAGGAGTTTATCTATTTTAGTTATGTAGAAAATGGAGTGGTAGATGCAGGTGCATTTAGAGGAAACTACCGTTCGTCTAAGATTTTTAAAATTAATAAGCATTACGACCGAATAGAATTCGAGCTAGTGAACACGAAGTATTACTTCGATGAGGACAATGCGATTAGTAAATCGAGTGAAGCCAACATCAATACGCCTATAGTGGTAAGCGTAAAAATAGAAGGTCAGGATAAGGATAAAACGAGATTCTTAATTCCAAGTAACGCGGTGTTTATGGCGGAGACTTTTTCCAGATTTAAACCAATCTATACTCCTGCTTACAAGGGGTTTAAGTTGGGTAAGTTAAACAAAGACAAGAGTAAGACAATCGCTGTAAATAACTATCCTGAGAACACTGATGTGAGAGTTCAGTTGGCTTTTGATGGACAGGGAATGAGCACTTTCGGTTCGGCAGCGCTTACAGATGGTAGATTCGTAAATGTGACGTATCACCAGAGTTTAATAGCTGTGCCCAATAATGATTTCAAGCCTCGGAGAGATGATTCTAGAGTGGGATACTTTATGACTTCTGTTACGGATTTAACTTCTGCTGAGGTTGCTCCATATAGAGATATGATTCACAGATGGGATTTACGCAAGAAAGACCCATCTGCTGATTTGTCTGATGTAGTAGAACCGATTACTTGGTGGATAGAAAACACGACTCCTGAGGAGTTAAGACCTATTATAAAAGAAGGTGTAGAAAAGTGGAACATAGCTTTCGAGAAATTAGGATTTAAAAATGCCGTAGTGGTTAAAGTTCAGCCAGATGATGCCATGTGGAATGCTGGTGATATTCGGTATAATGTTTTAAGATGGACTTCTTCTCCTAACCCTCCTTTTGGTGGTTATGGCCCTAGCTTCGTTAACCCCAGAACAGGACAGATACTAGGAGCAGACGTAATGTTAGAATACGTGTATGTACTGGGAAGATTGAAGATGGAAGAAATTTTCGATATAGCTGGAGCTGGAAATTCTTTTGCAGAAGAAAAGGCTGTGGCTTTTTACGGGATGGACCACGATCACAAGTTATGTGAAGCGGGCGCTATCATGTCTGAGCAAGTTTTATTTGGACAGAATGCTATGGCACTATCGGGTATTTCGGATATAGATAAGGATAGATTTTTAGTAGAATCTATTCAGAGACTGGTTCTTCATGAAGTAGGGCATACGCTAGGGTTAAACCATAACATGAAAGGAAGTTCTATTCAGTCTGTAGAAGATTTGAAGAATATGGATAAGATGCTGAAAGAAGGAATGTGTAACTCTGTAATGGAGTATCCAGCTATGAATTTCGCTTTAAATCCTGAAGAGCAAGCACTTTTTTATGATTCTAAGCCTGGAGTTTATGATGACTGGGCAGTAGAGTTTGGTTATTCTCAAGGAGTAGACAATCCTGAAGAAGAAGAAATGAGATTACAGAAAATCCTGAGCAAGTCTGGTGATCCAATGCTCGTTTTTGGTAATGATGGAGATGATATGAGGTCTGCAGGTAAAGCCATAGACCCTATGGTGAACATCTATGACCTTAGCAGTGATCCTGTAGCTTATGGTGTAGATAGAATAAAATTAGTAGAAGAAAGGTTGATGCCAGGTCTTTTAGAGCGTTACACTGAGCCAGGAGAAAGCCACATGGCGTTAAGAAATGCTTATTTATCATTAACAGGAGAAAAGGCACGTCAGTTAATAGTAATAAGCAAGCATGTGGGAGGAATCTCTGTAAGCAGAACTATAGATGGAGATGGAATAGATAAAGACCCGTTTACGCCGCTCTCTAGAGAAGATCAATTAGCGGCTATGGATGCGATTAGTACTTACGCTTTTGCTCCAGATGCTTGGAACATGGATGAAGAGTTATTGAGACATCTTCAAATACAGAGAAGAGGATTTAATCAACCTTATGGTGGAGAAGACCCCAGAATTCATGGAAGAGTATTGAATTTCCAGAACGCAGTATTAAGGCACCTACTTCACCCTAATGTTCTTACTAGAATCACAGACTCTGAACAATACGGAAATGAGTATGGTATAGCTGAGTATATGGATGATTTAACAGATGCTATTTTTAAGGCAGACACTGATAAATCAGTAAACAGTATTAGACAGAACTTACAGTTACTCTACACGAAGAATTTAGCGAGTTATTTAGGGAATAAAAAAGCACTGCCAAGCACGAAGTCTATGGCGCTTTATGAGCTAAATAGAATCAAAGGTTTTGCTAAGTCTAAAGCAGGTAATGTGAGCACTAAAGCCCACAGACAGCACTTGACACTTATAATAGAAAAAGCACTGGAGAATTAACAGGTAGGGTGTTACAAAACAATTTTGAAAAGCAGTCTTTTATAAAGGCTGCTTTTTTTATGCAATAGAAATGCTATTACTTAAGTCTACCCAAATAAACCTGATAACACGCATAGTTTACTGCTCCAGAAACCCAGATAAGAATGGTAGTAGCCCATGCAGCACCTATAATCCCCATCTTACCCACTAAGTAATAATTAAGAACCACATTAATTCCCAATACTCCGAAGGAGATGTAGGCATTCCAATTGGCTTTCCCTACTGCAGAAAGTAAATTTCCAAAAGGGATTCTAAGCGTAAATGCTCCTATTACTGCTAGCGTAAAAACAGAGATTAATTCCCCGTGTCCTTGGTACTCCTCCCCGAAAATCCCGAGAATCCATTCGCTACCGAAGTGAAGAACTGCGGCTACTGCCAGAGAAATAGGAAATAACAGTTTCATGGTATTCAAAGCATAATTACTCAGGAATTTTTTGTCTGCGGCATGTTCCGACACCTTTACGAAATCTGTAGTAATCAGCGCCAGTGGAAGCACAAAGGATGCTATAGGAATAATGCTACAAACTCTATAAATAGCCGTTTGTTTGGACACATATTTGGAGATGGCTTCTGGCGTGTTCAAGCCAACTTGCTGGAGTGTTTCTGCAGAATCAGAGAGGATGTTACCGATAGTCATAATGTCTACGATGTACATCATCTTGGCAGCTACAGCTCCTATACTCACGAATAGGGCATATTTCCAAAAATCTTTAATCTGAATAGGAGAGCGGCTCTTAAACCGAACGCTTGAGAGGCTTAACTTTTTTAAATAATAGATTCCTATAAATAGCGGAGTAACTACTAAAGCCCAGGCATAACCTGTCACTCCAAATGCCAATGCTCCAGCCATAGCTAGAACTAGCAACAGTGCATTGTACCAGTTTTCACTTTGGGCAAAAAGGTCATTCCTGTTGACTAGTCGAGTGTAATTCCTTACGAATTCTACCAGTGTAAACGTTAATAAGTGAAGACTTAAGACCACGAGTAAAAACTGCGAATTAGGTCTGTTAATGGTGATTAATGGGCTAAAAAGCAGTAAAAGTGACGATAAAACAGCAGAAAGCAGGATTCCTCTGCTAAAAGCATACTTGAATAATTGTCTCTTTTCTTCTTCCGTTTTCAGTCGCGCCCCGAAGTAGACTAAACTCTGATAAGCGCCAAAACCCATAAAAGGAACTAAGAAACTTACCGCAGTAAACGCATACGTGAAATCTCCATAACTCTCTTGAGTAAGTATTCTGGCCATGGCTATGCTCACTAAAAAGCCTATGACTTTTGCCAGAACCATAGCGTTGAAAATTTTAGCCCCACTTCGCTTTAAAAATGCTGATATGAATTCTTTTACATTCACTAGCTAAAGTAATTTTTCATTACAGAAAGGACTGATAAAGCGAGTATTTTCTCTATCAAATTGTCTGAAGCAAATAGAGCTAAACAAAACTCTTTTAGTTCAGCATCGAACTCTAAGCGATGTATATTTTCTGAGTAATAATTATCCCAGTAATTCCTCAAGCCCTCATTAGTTTCATGCCAGTGATTTAGAGGGTTCATACTTAATTTTTCAGGATGCTTATTTACTTTTTTATAATAGATGTTTCTGAGCTTGTTTTGCACTTTTCCCGCAAACATCTCAGGAAATGAGCGCGCAGGTCTTCCGAACTCTTCCTGAGAAAACTGCATTACTTCCTTGTGGTATTTCCATAAATATTCCCATTGTAATTTTCCGCTTTTCTTCCATTCATTCGGCATGGTGTAAGCCAAATTCTGTACTTCTGGGTCGGCAAAAGGGGAGGTGATATATCCTTTCTTCTGAGCCACGAAACACCCAGAACTGATCACTCTATACAGACGGTTATTCAAGTAGAATACATCCATATCCTCATAGAGCTCCATCTCTGCTTTTAGCTCACTGTTAATGGAGTCAGCGAACCTAGAAGAACATAAAAGCGCAGAATATTCACTAACATTCTGCCACATTCCAAATGCATGTTCAGTGAAAATAGTTCTACCGATTTGTCCAGTATGAATAATGGGCTGAGCAGTCTTAGATTTGTCTAGCGCATAATTAAAATGAGCAGAACTGGCATAAAAATTTAAGCCATCTACGGCCAACGTGTTTTCATCTATATTTTTCAGATAATCTCCATTTTCTAAGGATACGAATTCGTAGTTGATTCCATAGTGTTCTGCTATTTCTTTACTAATCCAGTGGTCTCTGCAATCCGTTTGGCCAAAGCACAAAACAGCCTCTTGTGTTATTCCGTCTTGCTTGGCTAGACTTAAGTTTTGTCGAGAGTCCAAACCACCACTTAGAAGCTGAAAATTAGCATTTCCAGGGTGTTGGTATTGCTCTTTTACGGCAGTTGAAAACCGAGAATGTAATTCTTCTAAATAATCAGGTTTACTTAAAGAAGTAGGTTTAGAATCGGGGAGGTAATATCTGTGAATGTGCCAATTACCTTTAGTTACTACTACTTTTTCTCCAGCTCGTAGTATGTTGATGCCAGCTACGCAGGTTTGATTTCCGAAAATCCCTCCTATAGATAACATGCTTCTTAATGCCACAGCGTTAGGAGTGGAGCGGAATCCATCAGCGGCTAGATCTGCTTGAAGTTTTTTTAGATTGTAATGGAAGTAAAGTTTTCCGCGTTGAAGCGCATAGAATACTCTTCTTGAACAACTATGATTTGTAGCTATTTCTATTCTGTCATTTAGGCAAACCACTGAAGTAAACTCTCCTTTTAATGATAAAGGAAAAGTCTGCGGAGAAGTGTTATGTAATGAGGTGAGTAGCTCAGGCTCAGTAGTGGCTTGCTTAGTTAACAGTTGGGGAATATTGTAAATAAAACCATCCGCATAAATGGTGTCTTCTCCGGACTTGTTTACTAAAGGTTCTCCAGTAGGGTTAGCGTCATGAGTGACCTGATGGGTGAGAGATTCTAGGGCTATATGTCCGTGAAATCCGCCCATTAAATAACTTCTGCATAAATTTTGGAATAAGCATCGGCTACGGCTGATACCGAAAAGTACTCTCGGGAATAATCATTGAGCCAGTGCGCATCATATTCCTTTATATTTCTATAAACATGTTTCATAGCCTCTGTTAATTCTTGTGTATTTCCCTTAGTAATAAGCTTTCCGTGAGCAGGAGTGAGGTGTTCATTTATTCCACCTACGTCTGTAGCTATAACTGGTATTCCTGCAGAATAAGCCTCTGGGATTACACAGGGTTGATTTTCATAATTCGAAAATAGAATCAAGCAATGTGACGCGGCCATCTGAGTAGCTACTTCTGATAGTGTTTGTTCCCCTTTTAGGGTAATCCTGTCTTCGGGAATGTTAAGCTTTTGAGCTAATTTTATATACGGGGCTATTTCTCCATCTCCTATAATGAGCAGGTTAGCATCTATTTCTGACCAGGCTTCACTAAAGCTAGAAATGATTCCGGTTATGTTTTTATGGTCATCTACTAGTGAACTTACATGTATGAATGTAAACTTTTCGCTTTTAGAAAGACTGGGAGTAAAGAGGTCATTGTCCACCACATTGGGCACCACAGTGTATTTGGCATTACAGCCGAATTTTTTCATGGCTTCTCCTAAGTGCTCTGATACAGGGGCTATTCTGGATGCGTCTTTTGCTACTTTTTTAGAAAAGTATTTTTGGATGAACTTCACCTTCTTAGAATTATGATAACCGGTCCAGTGTTCTGTAATTATAAATGGCAGGTTGATCGTTTTTTTCAATTGCAATGCTAGTAAACCTGCTCTGTAAAGCACATTTACGTGAATTAAATCAAAAGAGTGAATCTGCGCCAGTAATTTGTTTTTTACCACATGATTAAATGCCTTAATATATCCGCTACCAGCAATTCCTTTTTTCTGGTAATAACAGATGATTTCTTTTACCCCTTTGATCTCATTCACCTCTATTCTATAAGGCTCACTCATGGTGATGTCTTTAGCCAGGTATACTACTGTCACATTATTCTGCGTAGCAATGGCTTGTGCATGACGCTGACAAAAGTTCCCTAAAGTAGAATGCACTTTACTGGGGTACCAGGATGCTAAAAAGAGAATATTTTTAGAATAGGTTTTTTTCAAGGATGAATATCAGTTGATTCAATAATAAGAACGAGGTTTTAAATTTATATGGCTAAAGTAATGAAGAGGGAAGAGAAAACGGTGAAGTTTGACTATGGTTTTAAAAGGATCAGTCGAGTAATTAAAGTCAATAGTCCGGCAAAGTGACTCTCTCGTTTACAGTCCTTAGAAGAAGGTTTGGATCCATGTAGAAAGAAATTAGCAATTCACCGGTCTTGCTTCCAATAGCTAACGCTATTTGACTTAGTGTTTAGAGTGAGTATGTTGAGATTTGTGTTTAGAATTTTTTGATTTAAGTCTAGAAATAACGAAGCACAAAAAAAGGTTAGCCCAATGGCTAACCTTTTATTTGGGTGAAAGACGGGATTCGAACCCGCGACCCTCGGTACCACAAACCGATACTCTAACCAACTGAGCTACAATCACCATGTTTCTCTCTTTACTCTAGTAAAAAAGAGAGCGCAAATTTAATTAAAGTTTTACTGTAACAACAACTAATCTCTTAAAAAATTATAGAGGGTTTGAATGGTGTCTCTAGGCCCTGAGAATAGTGTTAAAACGGTATTATCGCGATCAATAATAACACTGTTATTTTCGCAGAGATAATGAATATCATTCTTTGGAATATCCAAATGAAAAAGTATACTTATATACTATGAATATGGTGTGCTAGGAAGAAAAATTATTTCTGGCAGTATAGATTTAATTGACATGCTATAAATATCTCTCTTGCAGAACTTCTATGTGATGCAGAGCATGGCCGGCTATAAGATAACCTAACCCCTCTACATTTAGATTTAAACCTGAGAAATTTCCTGTTTTGTCTAATTCTTCTTGAGTGAAATGATTAAAATAGAAAAGCGTATTCTCTCTAGTGTTTTTATGCAGATGTAGCAGTTCTGTGAAGTTCATTTCGGCTACACGAGCCTTTTCTACCATCATGTTTTCATCGTAAGAAGTGAGTATAGTTTCATCTCCTCTGGAAATTCGAATAGCTCTGTAAAGCATAATTATTTCAGTCTCTACATTGTGAAACACGACCTCGGCTATAGACCACTTTTCAGGAGCATATGAATCATTGACATCTAAGTTTTTTAAGGAGTCATAAAACGAATCTAGCTCGTCTTTTTGTTTCATTAAAGCTTCTTTTACAGGAAGTTCACTCACTTTTGAAATGTAGTAAGAAAAGTATCCTTCGAATTTATTTGCAGTCATGAATACAGATTTAGCCGTTTATGGAATAAGAACTACTGTTCACTAGATCGTTCTTAAGGTTACCGAAGTGTCTTTCTATTTTAGTAACAGTAAATCAGTTTTTTCATTTTAATTGGCTATGTTGCTTCTTAGCCGAGGTTAAGGTTCTTTAAATAAAAAAAATCATATACCGAATGAAACGTAAATTCTTTTATTCCATACGCTCTCTTCATTAGGTCCGAGCTCTATAACATCTCTAGACAAGTTAAACCCAATACCAAAATCATATCTCTCCTTATATTCCATTTCCCATCCTGTAGTAGCGTAATAGCCCACATTGAAGGCTGTTTGAGCAGAATTGAATTCTGTTAAAAACTGATTGTTTCCGTTGTTTTGTAAAATTAGCTCGTAGGGATTCGTTCCTATGAAAGCCGTGTTGCTCAGAATTTTAGAACCTACCAAAGACATTCCCCCGCCCCAAAACCACTTGAAGCCATAGTCATTATAGCTTGTGTTCTTAAACCCTAGATCAAAATGAATACGCTGTTCTTCTCCTGTAATGTCAAACTGCTGAATTACAGCAGATGCATTCTGTGGAATAGTGGGTCCTAATAACTCCATAGTATAAACCGCTGTAGATTTAAGGTTCGCTATACTTGATTTAGCTACTAAAGCCCAGTAATCACTAAAATGATATGTGGCATTTAGGGCGAAGTATATTCTAGGAGAATAATTCATATCTAAGGGGTAATCATCATTTCCAATTAAAAAACCTGTTACAGTTCCATTGTATTCAGGGTAAGAATCATTGATGTTTTGAATTACTTGAGCTTGAGTATTTATACCTACTTCAGTGAATCTTTCTTCTATAGACCACCACAAAGCTTGATCATTTATCTGCGATAACCCCAGTCCTTGATAAGCATTAGCAGTCTTTTTACTCGCTAAGTACATTCCTAGGTCTATAGCAAAGGTGAATCCTTTGACACTTTCTTCGAAAGGTTCTTCTCCTTCATATGACCAGATGGATAGTTCACTTTTCGTTGAATAATTAGTTTCTGTTTTTAATTGTCCCCAAAGTAGCGCAGGAAATAGAATGCAAATCGAATAAAGGATATATTTCATGCTGCTAAGATAACACCTCAGTCCATAATTTCAATATTGATTAGTAAGTTGTCTTTAGGCCAGTTTTGTTTGTCCACTGGTAAATTAGCTAATTTCTCTAAAATAGATAACCCAGAGGTGATTTCACCAAAAACTGTAAATTCTCCATCTAGGTGTGGTGTTCCTCCTTTGGTTTTGTAAATTTCTTTTTGCTTATCGGAGTATGTAATGTCTTTTTCTTTTTGAATATTATAGAGTTCGGCGCTTCCAATTTTTCGACCATGAACGATGTAAAAATCATAAGGTTCAGAGCTCTTGGAAGGATTATCGTCCATTTGTCTAGCCAATGCTAAAGCTCCTTTTTTATGAATGTAGTAAGGTTTTATTTCAGCAGGAACCGTATACTTCCCTAGTAGAAACCTCTGTGTAGACTTTGATTTTTTCTGAGAATTCCCTCCTTGAATCACATGGTTTTTTAATACTCTAGTGATCTCTACTCCAGAAAAATATTTTTCCTGAATAAGATGAATGAAACTCGCGGCATGAAGAGGGGTTCCCTTGTAAAGGATGAACTCCATATTACCATGTTTGGTGCATATTTTAATCCTTTTGGATGTGTTGGTTTGGCTAAACTCTGATAAATATGCCAATGAATTTCTGCTAGTTAGACGAGTGATGGCTGGTTCCTTTGGTTTGATAGGTTGTCTATGAATGATAGATTCCACATTGGCTTTGGGTGCTGTCCCTATGTCTGTTGAGCGGTTTTCTTTGTTTTCGCAGGTATGACTTTGGTCAGCACATGCTGTTAGAAAAACACATAAAATAAAAATGAATAATCGCATACCTTTAATCACTCGGTAAAAGTATCTAGAGTAGAACGTAATTAGGGTATGTACCGCAGGTTTAATTTTGAAATTTAATTCAAGCTATTGATTTTTGCAGTAACAGACATAGAAACTACTGGAGGGGCACCATCTAATGGTTCTATTACAGAAGTGGCAGTAATTCTGACAGATGGAAATGAGATTCTAAGAGAGTTTCAGTCGCTGGTGAACCCTAGAAAGATAATACCCAATTATATTACCGTTCTTACAGGGATTACTAATGAAATGGTAGAAGAAGCTCCTTTTTTTGAAGATATAGCAGAGGAACTTCTTGAGGTATTTAAGGATACCATTTTCGTAGCGCATAATGTTAATTTTGACTATTCTTTTATCAAGGCTGGATTTGAGAATTACGGGCATACTTTCAATATGTCTAAACTTTGTACTGTGCGTTACACCCGCAAGATGTTTCCTGGGATTAGTTCCTATAGCTTAGGTTCATTAAGTAGTTATTTTAACTTAGATAATGACAATCCTCATCGAGCTATGAACGATACTATGATGGCTCAGCAGCTTTTAAATTTAGCGTTGCAAAAAGATGAAGATAAATCTGTACTTAATGATTTTCTTAAAAGAGGAAATGGAGATTCTTTTCTGCCCATGAATTTAAATAAGGAGACTTATCATAAACTTCCCGAAGCTCCCGGTGTTTATTATTTTAGAAATACCACTGGTAAAGTGATTTATGTGGGAAAAGCTAAAAACATAAAAAAGAGAGTTCGCCAACATTTTAGTGGTAAAATGGCTTCTGTTAAAACACAGGCTATGATGAAGGAAATAGTTGAAATCGATTTTGAATTAACAGGCACAGAGTTAATAGCCGCACTAAAAGAAGATAGAGAAATAAAGCATTTATGGCCGAAGTACAATAGTGCTCAGAAAAACCCAAAAAGAAAATTCGGGATATTTGAGTATAAAGATCGCCTTGGAAGAATTCGGCTAGCGGTACAAAATACTACAGGAAATACTAGGCCATTAATCGCTTTTAGTTCTGCCTTTAGTGCACGCCAGTGGTTGTTTGATTTTAGAGAGAAGTATGAACTTCCATTTGGCAGATTGGGGCTGCCTTACGTTGATGAGGAGGAAGAGAATGAACCCGAAGTAACGAGTGAGTTAATAGCCACAGCTCTGGCAGAGTATAAAGGAGAGAGAACTAGTTTTCTTATAAAGAATAAGGGGAGAAGCGATGAGGAAGACTCTGTGATTCTCATAGAGGACAATGCTTACAAGGGATTTGGGTTTTTAAATAAAGAGATCCAAATCGAAAGCTATCAAGAGCTCGAAAATCATATAGAAGTTATGTCTCACTCAGATTTCAGCATGTCAGTTATTTGCTTATTTCTGTCCAAAAATACGGCGGGAGAGGTTATTTACTTGACATAAAAAAACCCGATTGGACTTTCCTTCGGGTTCTTAATTCACTTTTTAATTAGGTTTTAGTTCAGCATTAACTCAGTCTTGATTAAAAATTCAGAGTCTCTAATTATAAGTGCCTTACTGTATCCTAATATGTTATTTATTGTTTCTTTTCTTGGAAAGAATAGAGGTATTTCATCTTCTTTTCCCATTACTTCGTTAATTAACTTTTGTTCTTTTCTAGAAAAGCTAGCCAGGTCATCGAGGGTAAAATTTACCATATACGTTATTTTAGTATTTCTGAAGTAAGAACGTTTTTCCTTTTATGATATTGTGCCTAATTCACACTTTTAAAGCGAAAATAAAAAATCCCTTACTCTGAATAAGAGAAAGGGATTAATTTTGAAAGAACTTGAAGGAAGGCTTTGTGTTTAATTAACTAATAAGTTCATATTTTTCTCATCTACTATTTTTCTTAAGTTGATGAGTGCATACCTCATTCTTCCCAATGCGGTATTAATGCTTATGTCTAATGTTACTGAAATTTCCTTGAAACTCATTTTGTAATAGATTCTCATAAGTACCACTTCTTTTTGGTCTTGTGGAAGCTCTTTTATAAGCTTTTTAACATCACCCATAATTTGATCTTTAACGATTTGATCTTCTACATGGAGGTCATCATGTTTAATGGTAGAGAAAACATCATAGTTCTCATCACTTCTTACCGTAGGCATTTTTTTGCCTTTTCTGAAGTAGTCAATAACTAGATTGTGAGCGATTCTTAAGACCCAAGGAAGAAACTTTCCTTCGTCATTATACTTTCCTTTTCTAAGCGTGTTTATCACCTTAATAAAGCAATCCTGAAAAATATCTTCAGTAATCTCTCTATCCTTCACCATTAGGTAAATTTTAGTGTAAACTCTATTCTTATGGCGAGCCATTAACTGCTCGAAAGCTAAATCTTTGCCTGAAATATAAAGTACAACCAACTCCTGGTCTGTGCATTTTGAATAATCCATAGTTCCTCCTTTTAAATTAATAATCAATAAGCTTTAAAAAGTAGAATCTATCCTATATGAGTTGGTTTTGTGAGTGTGTATTTACAATAAACGCTGCTAATCTTAAAATATTGCAACGCGACAGAAAAATAATTTCTGTCTTACAAATATACAATACTTTAGCCAAATACCCTAAAAAGGCAAACCACACAGGGAGTCAAGAGGTTTAAATCATAATTAACTAATATGTTCTAAAAGATTTAAAATTGAGTACTAAACAGAAATTTATAGAAGTTAAAGGAGCAGAGGTACATAATCTAAAGTGTATAGATGTAAAAATACCTCAGAATAAATTCGTGGTAATAACAGGGTTATCGGGATCGGGAAAATCTTCACTTGCATTTGACACCTTATATGCTGAAGGACAGAGAAGATATGTTGAAAGCTTGAGCTCTTATGCTAGACAGTTCTTAGGTCGGTTTGATAAACCTAAAGTAGAATATATAAAAGGAATAGCGCCAGCTATAGCTATAGAGCAAAAGGTTATTTCTACTAACTCTAGATCGACCATAGGGAGTGTTACCGAGATTTATGACTACTTAAAACTTTTATATGTAAGAACTGGGACGACTATTTCTCCAGTGTCTGGTAATGTGGTTAAAAGACAGTCTACAACTGATGTTATTAATTATATAAAAGAAAGAGAATTAGGGGAGAAATTAGTCTTAGCAGTTCCCATTATAATCCCCGCAGATAGGCAGGTGGTTAACCATTTAGAGTTATTAGTGCAGCAGGGTTATACACGACTTTATGATGGGAGTAGTTTTATTCAGATTTCGGAACTCACGCCACCCAAAGATTTTAATGGTCTTTATCTTCTTATCGATAGGCTGAAAACATCGGATAAAGAAGATGAGCTCCAAAGACTAGGGGACTCTACTGATTTAGCCTTTTATGAGGGTAGAGGAGAATGCGTGTTATTCTTTCCCGATTCATCAGATAGTAAAGTGTTCAATAATAGATTTGAATTAGACGGTGTAACTTTTGATGAGCCTACGATTCATTTTTTCAATTTTAATAACCCTGTAGGTGCATGTAAAAAATGTGAAGGATTCGGTAAGGTGATTGGAATAGATGAAGATTTAGTGATTCCAGATAAATCTAAATCAGTTTATGATGATGGAGTAGCTGCATGGAGAGGAGAAAAAATGAGTGAATGGAAAAACCAAGTTATTTACAATGCAGAAAAAGCAAATTTCCCGATTCATAAACCGATTCATGACTTTTCGGAGGAACAGTATTCTCAGCTTTGGCAGGGAACTAAATACTTTTCAGGTTTAAACGAGTTTTTCAGACTTATAGAATCACAGACGTATAAAATTCAGTACAGGGTAATGCTTAGCAGGTATAGAGGAAGAACGAATTGCCCAGAGTGCAATGGTTCTAGACTAAGAAAAGATGCCTCATACGTACTGGTAGGAGGCAAGCCTATAACTGATTTGCTTTCGGCTACGATAGATGAATGCGCCAAATTCTTTCATGAGATTGAGCTTACTAAAACAGAAAACCAAATAGCGAAAAGAATTTTACTCGAAGTAAGAACGCGACTTGAGTATTTACAGAGAGTGGGCTTAGGGTATCTCACGTTAGATAGACCTTCTAGTACGCTTTCTGGAGGCGAAAGTCAGCGTGTTAACCTAGCCACTAACCTCGGTAGCAGCTTAGTGGGCTCTATGTATATCCTAGATGAGCCTAGCATAGGTTTACATCCTAGAGATACAGAAAACCTAATAGAGGTTCTTAGAAAACTCCAAGCACTTGGGAATACAGTTATAGTTGTAGAGCATGATGAGGATATAATGAGAGAATCGGATCATATTATTGATATGGGGCCTTTGGCAGGTACTCTTGGAGGGGAAGTGGTTTTTGAAGGAAGTAATAAGGCGTTACAACGGGCAAAAAACAGCTTAACCGCTGACTACTTAACAGGTAAACAGGAGATTGCAGTGCCTTCTAAAAGAAGATCCTGGAAAGACAGGGTGACAGTGGTAGGAGCTAGACAGTTCAATTTGAAGAATGTTACGGTGAGCTTCCCTTTAAGAGCCTTAACAGCTGTTACTGGAGTAAGCGGCTCAGGAAAGTCTACCTTGGTAAGTGAGGTGCTCTATCCTGCGCTGAAAAGACAATTAGGAGAGTACACTGAAAAAAATGGAGACTTTGACGGAATTGAAGGTGATTTAAATACGATTAAGCAGGTAGAATATATAGACCAGAATCCTATAGGTAAATCGAGTAGGTCTAATCCTGTCACATATGTCAAAGCTTATGACGATATTAGGGCATTGTATTCCTGTCTACCATTAGCTAAGTCTAGAGGATATAAGCCATCTCATTTTTCCTTTAATGTAGTCGGTGGTAGATGTGAAACCTGCGAGGGAGAAGGTGATGTTACCATTTCTATGCAATTTATGGCAGATGTTAAATTAAAGTGCGATACATGCGATGGAAATAAGTTTAAGGATGAAGTCTTAGAAATAAAATATCAGGAAAAGAGCATCTCAGATATCCTGAATCTTACGATAGATGATGCGGTTATATTCTTTAAAGAACAGAGAAATGATACTACTGTCAAAAGGTTACTAAAGAAATTAATTCCTCTCCAGGATGTTGGGCTGGGGTATGTGGCTCTTGGTCAAAGCAGCAGTACTTTAAGTGGAGGTGAGGCACAAAGGATAAAGTTAGCTACATTTTTAGCTAAAACTAGCCCTAAGCATACCTTGTTTATTTTTGATGAGCCAACGACTGGACTTCATTTCCACGATATAAAAAAGCTGATGGCTTCTTTTGATGCGTTGCTAAAACAAGGGCATAGTATTATTCTTATTGAGCACAATATGGATGTAGTTAAATGCGCTGACTGGGTAATCGATATAGGACCTGATGGAGGAAAAAATGGCGGATATATAGTGGCGGAAGGAACGCCAGAAGAAATAGTGAAAACTCCCGAGTCTGTCACAGGAAAATATCTAGCTGAAAAATTAAGTTGATTAAGTAAAACAAATAATATGCGAATAAAAATTCTAAGTATAGTCATCTTATCCATCATCTGTTTAAGTTCATGCGGCCAGAACATTCAGGAAAGGGAAGAAACGAATGAGCTAGTTACGCCTATAGTTAAAACCCCAGAGGAATGGCGAAAAGTGCTAACACCTGAAGAATACAACGTGCTCAGAGAGGAAGGAACGGAAAGTGCATTTACAGGTGATTTATTAAATAACAAGTCAGAAGGGTTATATACTTGTGCCGGATGCAATACGCCTCTATTTTCTAGTACGGCTAAATTTAAGTCAGGAACGGGTTGGCCAAGTTTCTATATTCCCTTAAATGATTCCTGTATCACTGAGATTCAGGATAGTGCTTATGGTTGGAATAGGGTAGAGGTGGTTTGCAGCAGATGTGGAGGCCACCAGGGTCACGTTTTCACAGATGGCCCAGATCCTACAGGTTTGAGGTACTGTATTAATTCAGTGTCATTGAATTTCAGGAATAACGAAAGAGACCAGTAAATAGAAAAATCTTGCTTTAAAGACCTGTTTTTTTAAATTTCTTTTGATTTGCCTTTCGAAGTTTTGTAAAATCCTTTTCTGATATTGCGTTTTCAGAAGAAATAGGAATACCTAATTCTCTCCATATAGATCCTTTGTTGTCCTTTCCTTGCATACTAATTTGTCCGGTAATAGTTCCAGCAGTAGTTAGTTGCGCGATTAAAACATGTTTATTTCCATTTTTACAGTAAGCTTGTTCTTGATCAGGAGTTACATACCAAGCACCATTATCTGTGCGTATTCCGGAACCGTTAGATTCGAATTGATTTAAGTCTAGATTAAAGTTACTTAAGTAATTTTCATGTGAGTTAGTTCTGCCAATTGATAAGTAAGAATCATATCCCACTGTTTTATCTAAGCTATCTAGCTTTGGGTTAATGTTGGCAGACGTGGCTCCTCCAAATTCATTTTGATAGAATTTTTCAGTTGACTGGATAACTAATTCTTTAATATCATCGCCGAAAACAATATGGACATGATCATTCTCATTGGCAAACTGAGCGTAGAATTGATAAGTTTTCCCTGGCACAATTCCGCCATTATTAATCTCTACCACAGTAAGCATTTGATACTGACAAAAGCAAGCTATTGAAATTAGAGTAAAAGCAAGGGTGACGATAAATTTCATTTTTTTTTATTTATGGCTAAAAATTAAAAATCCAGCTAAGGTGATTATATCAGCCTGCTTTTGCTTATTCTTCTTTTTCCGATAGAGTTTTGGTTTTTAAATCGAGGATCTCCTTTAGAAATCCGGTACCCGATGTTTATCTCATGGGTATGGGGACTCAATTCTCTCACAGATTTGGTAGTAGTAATGTCATAGCTATATCCGGCCAAAAAATCTCCTACTTGAATACCGAAAGAAGGAGCTAATGCATCTTGGTGACGGTAACTTATACCTAACCAAAAACTTTCTTGATAAATTGCTTTCATGTGAACATCAAATTGAACTGGAGTAAGACTAGTGAATCTTAAGAGTGCAGAAGGCTGCAAAGTTAATTTATCATCGATATCATAATCATAAGAAGCCATAACGTTAAAATGTCTTCTGTTTTGATTTTTAGTTAATTCAGAAATGGTCGTAATACCTAGTTCAGACTGAAAAAGTCTGTTTATTGAAAATCCATAAAAATATTGTCTACCGTAAATCATCAAACCGAAGTTAGCGTCAAAGTTTGTCTTGTTTTCGGCTCCTGCAGCTAAGTTTGGATCATTTTGGTCTAAAACTTCCAAAGTGTTATTATCGAATTGAAATCTAGAAACTACTCCGCTAAGACCAAAGCTAACTTGATCTTCATTATTTAGGTCTACCTTGTAGCTTCCAGTGATTTCAGCTCCAGTTCTTGTAATAGCACCGCCTGCATCATCGTTAAATATGATAAGACCAGCTCCTAGTCCATTTGGGAGGTTAGTGTGTGCACTAATAGTATAAGTCGTAGGAGCTCCATTAAAACCTGCCCACTGCTGACGGTATGACGCCATGAGTGGGGTAAAAGATTTTGTTCCAGCCACCGCAGGGTTAGCTAGATATGGATTGAAAACATATTGAGTTCTTCTGAATAACTGTTGAGCTTCTAATGAAGACCAAGAGCACAATAAAATTAGAAGAGTAGTAGCAAGTATTTTAAAAGCTTTCATAAGAGTAAAGTCAAGGTGTTTTTAATACTTAATAGTCACTGTTCCGGTTAATGGAGCAGAGTCGGGGTCAAAAGTAATTACGTAGTAGTAATCTGAAACTGGTAGTTTGTTACTATTATATTTTCCATCCCAATTCGTATAATTCCCTATAGACTCGAACACTTGTTGTCCCCATCTATTGAATACTTCCACTTTAGCCTTTGGGAAGTATTCTAAACCACCGATTACCCAGTCATCATTATAGCCGTCACCATTTGGGGTAAGAGCATTAGAAATAAAGAAACATCCTTCTGTGGGTTCTATGAATAGATCCTCAGAGAAGGTACATCCCAGGGAATCTGTGATTGTAACTGTGTAGAAATCTTCTATTAAGCCTATGGCAGTTATAGTTTCTTGAATAGTAACACCATCTCTTTGCCATGCATAAGAAATAGGTTGTTCACCCCCTGTAACTGCCGCGGTAGCAGTTCCGTCACCCTCATTCCAGCAAGAAACTGGAGTAGTAAATACTGTAAACTCTATATCTGAAATTACTGTAGGTACCATAAAAATAGTATCTCTTAAAATACATCCCAGGTTATCTGTAATAATAAAAGGATAAAGTCCTTCACATAGGTCTGTAGCAGAAAATGGGCTTGAGTTCAGGTTATTTTCAAATGTCACAGATAGAGGATCCACTCCTGACGGCAATATTGTGATATTTCCATTACACATTCCTGTACAGAAAACAGAATCAATTCCATAAGTATAACTAATCTCAGCAGGCTGATTTATTACAAAGGTGCTATCTATTGAACATAGATTAGCATCGATGACTTGAACCGAATTATTCCCACCAGAGAGTCCTAAGGCTAAATTATTGTTAGGTGTTGGAGAATTTAAATTCCACCCAATTGAATATTGAGGAGTTCCACCTTCAATGGAAATAGACGCAGTAGCAGTGTTCCCTCCACCGCAGCTTGGGCTGGTAAGAATTAACTCTGTAATAACTATTTGATTTGGCTCTTCTATCGCTATCGGCTCTTCTATGCTAAATGGACATTCCGCTTCGTCAGTTCCACTAATCGTATAATTTCCTGTATCTAGATTTTCAAATAAACCTTCAATAGTTGGGTTTTCCTCATTTAGTAAATAAGTAACCTCTCCTGTCCCTCCTGATACAGCCACTTCAATAGTACCATCTGATAATCCATAGCAGCTCACATCAGTTATATCTATAGTAGGAATAAATCCGTTTGGTGCAGACATAATAATCGTAGTGTCATTCAAACAATCTAACTCATCAGTAACATTAAGAATGTAAGTATCCCCGACTACATTTAAAAAACTACTAGATAAATTATCAAATGGAATAATTGGGTCGATAGAAGGTGTTAGTTCTCCAGTACCACCATCTAAGCTAGCGATATCTATAACGCCATCTGTTCCATTAGGACATTGAATCTGCGCTATCAGAGCATTAAATATTATTTCATCACCCTCATCTATAATAACGGTCTGAGTAGCAAAACACAGATTCTCATCACTAGCCTCAATAATTACATTTCCAGCACAAAACTCTCCATTGTTTACATTGGAAACTCCTTGAATAAAAGAAGTAACAATAGGTTCAGATCCTCCGATCACATCAAATGTCACATTACCAGTGCATTCTCCGTAGCAATCAACCTGATTTGGTATAACGTTTTCAATAGCAAAAACATCAGGTTGATCAATCGTAAAGTCTAATTCTATAGGACAACTATCTCCATCGTCTATAACTACAGAATAGACTCCGGGAACTAAATTTGTTGGATTTGTCTCATTATTTACAGAGGGAGTCCAAGTGAAAGAAGGATTTGGTAAACCATCATTTACTGTAAGCGAAATTGAGCCATCTCCCAAATCGAAACAACTTACATCAGTAGGGACTCCTGAGGCAGTTAATGCGCCTAACGGACCTACGTCTTGTGTGAAGTTAACTTCACATCCGTTTGAGTCTAATACACTAAAAGCGATTCCACTTTGAATTCCTAAAGAATCAAATTGAATAATGTTAGGGTTTACAAATTCATAATTGACTCCATAATTAGTAGATCCTATGTATGGGTCTCCGATCGTGTATGGTGTTCCTCCTGTAATTATTATTTCTACTAATCCGATGCTGTCATTGGCACAAGCTACATCAGTGATTAGAGAGAAAGTTCCTTCAAGAGGAGCCGTGGGTTGATTAATAGTTACTGTATCAGTTATAAAACATGCGTTCCCATCACCATCCAAAGTTATGTTATCCGTGATAGTAATTATGTGCTCACCACCGCACAAACCTGAGTAACCTCCAAAACCGTCATTTACGGCATCTAATTGGTCTATTGAACTAGATAAGTCTCCAGAGCCTCCGCTGTATGTAAAAAGGGCAGTTCCATCACATTCGTCAAAACAAAGGGTCGGAGAGGATTCAGTTAAAGATGTGATTAAGGGGCTGTTAACGCAGGGGTTTAATGGGGGCAAGTTTAGACATTCTACTTCCACGTCAAGATCAAAATTACTGTCGGTAAAATAATTGATGCACAAAGAACCATTATCTCCATCGCCTTGCTGCGCTAGTTGACAGCCTTGAGGAACAGTAAACTGCCCAAGTAGAATACTATTTTCAAGATTAGTGTCTGGATCTCCATCTGCATAGCCGTTATCGCTTCCAGGAAGAGTGAACCAAGAGCTTCCATTAGCTCCATCCGAATAAATTTGGTCTGCAATACACTCTTCAAAATCATTTTGCCAAGGAGGGATAGGGAAAAATGTAACATTACCACCGTCTGAACTTAAGTCCATACCTATAGTGACCCATGAGTCATATAGCAAAGCTGGAAAGAAATCTGTCGCGAAGGCATTAATGTTTGCGCCACTTACTACTGGTCCTGCTTGACTGTTTTGATAAGGGCAACAATCAAATGTAATTTGCAAAGTGTCTAAATCTGAAGCTCCAGAACCAAGAACCGAGGTCAAGAAATCAGGTGTGCTGACATCACCGTATTCCATAACGGCATATAATCTCCAAGTTATGTAGTCATCTAAAGCAAAAACTTCTGCATCGTTGCCTGCATCAGCTAGAGTTGGGTAGTCATGGACAACATAAGGTTCCCAAACGAGGCTGACTTGAGCATTTAAAAAAGCTAAAGAGCTGAAAATCAAAAAAGCAGCAAGTATAAGAATTCTTTTTCCCATGATTATTGATACATGATTAAATGATAAAACCAAATTAATATTGGCTTGGTACATAATTCGTGGCCGAAGATAATATTTTATTCGATAATCAATAAAAAGTTGTTCTCAAGATAAATTCGTTAACTCAGAATACAACCTAACTAATCCTAGTTATGAATCAACATCACGCTCTAAGAATAGCAGCCGTTATTCTTTTTTTTTGCGAGCGGCATTAGTTTAAATGCTCAAAACTGATAGAGCCTTGACTCTTACTACAGAATGTTGAGGAAGCAAAACCAGCCGGGGAGTTGATGGTGATTTGGGTAATGCGATAGTTGGAGTTCCGTCTGGAGGCTTATCTAATTTAACAGAATTCTTAGAGCTTATTTCTTTATTCGCCAGATACTAAGAATTGAGGATAAGAGATATTTATGGGATACCTTAAATTACAATGATTATGGCTTCTCTGATTATGAGACTGCAGGCTCGAAGATGATGAAATAATGCTCCTTACTTTGAGACAGCCGGCAATAGAGAGGGGCTGGATAATGACAGTGATGAAGATATAGGAGGAAACGAAAGTTATATATGTATTGGTGATTTTGGTTTAAAGACAAATTGTAGCGCAGATTTTAATTTTAGTGGAGCTCGAGGCGTCAGAGATTTCGCTATATTTTTAGTTGTATGTAGCTCACTGTGTGAGTAAAAGACAATTAATTAATTCACCTAAGGCCGCCTTTAAAAGCAGGTGGCTTTTTTTGCTTTTAAAACTACATGAAGAAGTGAGTTGTACTTGTGAGTATAATTTTAATTTTGTAAACATAAATCATTGCTCAAAATGGAACCAGTTTCTCCTTATAAACCAAAGAATAAAATTAGAATAGTGACAGCAGCCTCCCTGTTTGATGGTCATGATGCAGCTATTAATATCATGAGAAGAATTATTCAGTCTACGGGATGTGAAGTAATTCATTTAGGTCATGATAGAAGTGTGGAAGAAGTAGTTAACACGGCCATTCAGGAAGATGCGCAAGCTATAGCCATGACTTCATACCAAGGTGGTCATATGGAGTATTTCAAATTCATGTATGACTTATTGAAAAAAAACGGAGCTGAACATATAAAAATCTTCGGTGGAGGAGGTGGTACTATTCTTCCCGATGAAATAAGTGAACTTCATGAATATGGTATAACTAGAATATACCACCCAGATGATGGTCGAAAATTAGGGCTGCAAGGTATGATTAATGATTTAGTTCAGCAATGTGATTTTCCGACAGGTGAATTCTTAAACGGAGAAGTAAATAAATTAGTAGGTAAGGAAGTGAAAGCCATTGCTACGCTCATATCTGCCGCAGAAAATTTTCCAAAGAATCATAAAGAAGAGCTTAGTGAGGTTCATCAGATAGCGAGTCAAAAGAAAACTCCTGTTTTAGGGATAACAGGAACAGGAGGGTCTGGAAAAAGCTCATTAGTAGATGAACTAGTAAGAAGATTTCTTATAGATTTTCAAGACAAAACTTTAGCTATAGTTTCTGTAGACCCATCCAAAAGAAAAACTGGTGGAGCACTACTTGGAGATAGAATTCGTATGAATGCTATTAAAAATGATAGGGTTTATATGCGTTCTTTGGCTACTAGACAATCCAATTTGGCACTTAGTAAACATGTAAACGAAGCTCTAGAAATACTTAAAGCGGCTAATTATGATTTAATAATTTTGGAAACTAGCGGAATAGGTCAGAGTGACACCGAAATTATGGAACACTCAGATGCATCTTTATATGTAATGACTCCAGAGTTTGGTGCGGCCACGCAGCTAGAGAAGATTGATATGTTGGATTTTGCTGATATAGTAGCTATAAATAAATTTGATAAGAGGGGGGCTTTAGATGCACTCAGAGATGTGAAAAAACAATACGTTCGAAATCATCAACTCTGGTCTGCAAATCATGAGGATTTGCCTGTCTATGGAACCATAGCTAGTCAGTTTAATGATCCAGGTATGAATGCTCTTTATAGAGCTCTAATGGATAAGATTGTAGAGAATACAGATGCTGAATTAAACTCAACCTTCGAAGTTACAGAGGGGATGAGCGAGAAAATTTGGGTGATTCCTCCAAAAAGAACAAGATACTTATCAGAGATAGCTGAGAGCAATAGAGAATACGACTCATGGGTAGATAAGCAGGTAGAAGTAGCGGAAAATTTATATGGATACCATAAAGTTTTAGAAAACACATCTGACTCTCTTAGAGATGGTATCCAGGAAGAAATGGATAAGATGCTTTTAGATTTAGATCCGCATAACTGGAGGATAATCCAAGGTTGGGAGGATAAAAAGAAACTATACCAAGATGACATCTATTCTTTCAAGGTGAGAGATAAGGTAATAGAGATTGAAACACACACTAAATCACTATCTCAGTCGGATATTCCAAAAGTATCAGTTCCTAAGTATAAATCTTGGGGAGATGTGTTAAAATGGAATCTTCAGGAAAGTTTTCCTGGAGAGTTTCCTTTTACTGCAGGAATTTATCCATTCAAAAGAGAGGGTGAAGATCCTACTAGAATGTTTGCTGGAGAAGGTGGGCCTGAAAGAACCAATAAAAGATTTCACTACGTTTCAGCAGGTCTTCCAGCTAAGAGATTGAGTACAGCATTTGATTCTGTAACTCTTTATGGAAATGATCCTGGTGTAAGACCGGATATCTACGGTAAGATTGGAAATGCAGGAGTAAGTATTTGTTGTTTAGATGATGCTAAAAAACTCTATTCCGGATTTGATTTAGCGCTAGCTAGCACATCCGTGTCCATGACTATAAATGGTCCAGCTCCTATGTTGCTTGGGTTCTTTCTGAATGCAGCTATTGATCAGCAGTGTGAGAAGTACATTAAAGAAAATGGGCTAGAAGGGAATGTCGAAAAAGCATTACTACGCAAATGGGAAGACAACGGATTAAAAAGGCCACGTTACCAAGAAGACTTGCCTGCAGGAAATGATGGGTTAGGATTGATGCTTTTAGGTATTACCGGAGATAAAGTCCTTACCGCTGACGTTTATAATGAGATAAAAATAAAGACTATCTCTGTGGTCAGAGGAACAGTACAAGCTGATATTCTAAAAGAAGACCAAGCTCAGAATACATGTATATTTTCCACAGAATTTGCCCTAAGGCTAATGGGAGATGTGCAGCAGTACTTTATAGATCAGAAAATCAGAAATTTCTATTCTGTCTCTATCAGTGGTTATCATATCGCAGAGGCTGGAGCTAATCCTATTACCCAATTGGCATTTACCTTGTCTAACGGATTCACATACGTAGAGTATTACCTGAGCAGAGGTATGGATATCAATGCATTCGGACCTAACTTAAGTTTCTTTTTTAGTAACGGAATAGATCCGGAGTATGCCGTAATAGGAAGGGTAGCCAGAAGAATATGGGCTAAGGCATTAAAGAAAAAATACGGGGCAGACTCTAGGGCTCAGAAACTAAAGTATCATATTCAAACCAGTGGAAGATCTCTACATGCACAGGAAATAGATTTTAATGATATAAGAACCACGTTGCAAGCGCTTTATGCCATTTATGACAATTGTAATTCTCTTCATACAAATGCTTATGATGAAGCTATCACGACTCCTACAGAAGAAAGTGTAAGAAGAGCTATGGCCATTCAATTAATCATTAATAGAGAGTTAGGGTTGGCTAAAAATGAAAACCCTTTACAAGGAAGTTTCATAATAGATGACTTAACAGACTTAGTAGAAGAGGCGGTCCTATTGGAGTTTGACAGAATCACAGAAAGAGGCGGAGTTCTCGGAGCCATGGAGACCATGTATCAGCGTTCTAAGATACAGGAAGAGAGTCTATATTATGAGACATTAAAGCACACGGGTGAATTTCCCATAATAGGAGTTAACACTTTCTTAAGTTCTAAAGGTTCCCCTACTGTGCTTCCTAGAGAGGTTATTAGAGCTACAGAGGAAGAGAAGAAATATCAAATTTCTATGCTGAATGAGCTGCATAAAGTAGGAGCTAGTACAGGAGAAAAAGCACTTAAAAAAGTACAGGATGCTGCTATTACCAATAAAAATATGTTCACAGAACTAATGGAGGCCTCTAAACATTGTAGTTTGGGACAAATTACTGATGCTCTGTTTGAAGTAGGAGGCCAGTACAGAAGGAATATGTAAATGCGGTATTTCATAGAATTATCTTATTTGGGAACAGCCTACCATGGCTGGCAGAGACAGAATAATGCTGCTACTGTTCAGGATTGTTTAGAGGTTGGTTTGTCTACAATTCTGCGTTGCAAAACTGCAGTAACTGGCTGCGGAAGAACTGATGCAGGAGTTCATGCCAAGCAGTTTTTTCTTCATTTTGACCATGAAGGAGTAGAAAATACTGAAAAGTTGGCTTTCGCTTTAAACGGTATTCTTCCATTAGATATCAGTATTCATGGAATCCGAGCATTAGCTAATGAGGCCCACGCTAGGTTTGATGCTTCAGCGCGTTCTTATGAATATTGGATTCATCAAAAGAAGAATCCTTTTTTAAATGGAGTGTCGCATTATTTTAGACTAGACTTAGACTTAGCGGCTATGAATGAAGCGGCTGAACTTCTTCTTTCTACTAAGGAATTTGGCGCTTTTTGCAAAGTAGGTTCGGACAATAAAACCATGTTCTGTGATGTGTCAGAGGCCCGCTGGGAGCAGAAAGAGGATCAGTTGATTTTTCATATTACGGCAGATAGGTTCTTAAGAAATATGGTAAGAGCATTGGTCGGAACACTTATGAGCGTGGGTCAAGGGATTACTTCATTATCCAAGTTCCAGGAAATTATAAATAGCCAAAATAGGAGTGAAGCGGGACTTTCAGCTCCTGCACAAGGGTTATATTTAGTCAAGATTAAGTATCCATATATTAATGAGTGAAAAAACGGCCACAGGAAAGGTTTTTGATTTTGGAGTTCTCTGGAAAGTTTTCAAAGGGATAGCGCCATACAAGAATACATTTATCCTCACGGGGATTATAATTCTGTCTCTTGCATTGTTAAGTGTGGTTAGACCATTTCTTATAAAAAACGGGCTTAATAATGCATTTGAGAATAATGATGCGTCTGTTTTGGTTCCCTATTTTCTAGGAATGCTGGGCGTCCTTATAATTGAAACAGGTCTCCAATTCTATCAAACCTATTTATCTAATCTAGTGGCTCAATCTGTTACACTCGACTTAAGAGAAAAGCTCTTTAGAAAAGTACTCAAGTTTCGACTTAAATTTTTTGATAAAACACCCGTTGGGTCTTTTGTTACAAGATTAATAAGCGATATTGACGGTATAGCTCAGATATTTAGCAATGGAATCTTAACTATTCTTGGAGATATAGTTAAACTCATTGTGGTCATATCAGCTATGATGTTTATTAGTGTGGAACTCTCCTTGATGGTGTTAATTCCGATCCCTGTATTATTGATTGGAACTAGAATTTTCCAAAAGGCCATTAAAAAAGCTTTCACTGAAGTCCGTAACCAAGCGAATAAGATAAATGTATTCATTCAAGAACATATTACAGGGATGTCTATCATTCAACTGTTCAATAGAGAGAAGGAGGAGTATGAAAAATTTAAACTGATAAATAAAGAACATCAGAATGCACACATTAGATCTGTCTGGGCTTATGCGGTGTTTTTCCCATTCGTAGAGCTTTTGTCCGCTACCAGTATGGCCCTATTACTATGGTATGGATCAGGAGAGGTGCTCTCTGAGCATCTAACGATTCCTGCTTTAATAGCTATGATACTCTTTATTAACATGCTCTACAGACCTATAAGAATGCTGGCAGACAGGTTTAATATACTTCAGATGGGAATCGTAAATGCAGAAAGAGTGTTTACGATGTTTGAAAGAGATGAGCTTCTCAATGACACTGGAACCATAGCTAGAAAGCTGGAAGGAAACATTTCATTCGATAAGGTGTCTTTTGCTTATGTAGAAGACAATTATGTGCTTAAAGGAATAGATTTGGAGGTGAAATCAGGGGAAACAGTGGCTTTTGTAGGTGCTACAGGTGCTGGTAAATCTTCTGTCGTTAATATTCTAAGTAGATTCTATGAATTCCAAAAAGGAACCATATCGCTAGATAATCAGGATATAAGAAATTATACGCTTGATACTGTAAGGTCGCAGATAAGCTTAGTTCTCCAAGAAGTATTCTTATTTTCAGATTCAATTCACAACAACATTACTCTTAATAATAAAGATATTTCCAAAGAGCAAGTAATAGAAGCTTCTAAAATAGTGGGAGCTCATGATTTTATTATGGATCTGCCAGGAGGTTATGATTATAATGTGAAAGAAAGAGGGAGTATGCTCAGTTCTGGTCAGAGGCAGTTGATAGCATTTATTAGAGCTTATGTAGCAAATCCCTCCATTCTTATTTTAGATGAAGCTACATCATCTGTAGATACTGAAAGTGAAGAGCTTATTCAGTCTGCCATAAAGAAATTAACCCAGGGGAGAACTTCTATAATTATCGCACATCGGTTAAGTACAATCCAACAATCAGATAAAATAGTAGTCTTAGAAAAGGGAAGCATAATAGAGCATGGATCTCACAAGGAGCTTCTCAGCCGTGACGGTCAGTATAAGAAGTTGTTCGAGCTTCAGTTTCAAGAATCTCCATGAAAACACCTAATAAAATAGTAGAGCTTATGCTGACTAACGATCGGTTTAGCAATTGGTTGGGGTTGGAAGTAATTCACCTTGAAAAAGGCAAAGTAAATCTTAAAACTACCGTTAAGGAAGAGATGTTAAATGGGTTTGAAATAGCTCATGGGGGGATTGCTTATGCCCTCGGAGATAGCGCTCTCGCATTTTCTGCTAATGCTCATGGAAAAAAGGCCGTGAGCGTGGAGACAAGTATAAGTCATGTTCAAAAAGTGTTTTTAAATGATGTACTAACTACTGAAGTAAATGAGGTGAGTTTGAACCATAAAATTGGTATTTATCACATTAGGGTGATTAACCAATATGATGTAGAAGTAGCTCATTTTAAAGGGACTGTTTACATTTCTGTAAAGGAATGGTAGACATGATAACTTAGGATTTAAATATTGCAACGCAATATTTTACAATTTGAACACCTTTACAGACTCAGTTGAATTAAATTTGAAGGAAATAACCATTAAATGAAATTTCTTACCCTAATATTTATTCTAATTTCTTTTTCCCTTCTTGCGCAAGATGACCATCCAGACTGGTCAGCACTTATGCAGGATCCCACTACAAATTTCTATGAACTACAAGCTCAGTTTAATGAATACTGGGAAGGAAAAGAGCACGAGAAAGGAGATGGTTATAAGCCGTTTAAAAGGTGGGAGTATTGGGCTCAGAAAAGATTAAATGAGGATGGTACCATTCGTTCGGCTGCCCAGTATAATGATACGTATCGTCAAGTTCAGGAATATACAGCTCAGAGATCTTTGTCAGGAAATTGGGAGCAGCTAGGCCCTATTTTAGATGGAGCTACTACTAGAGATGATATTCCAGGTGTAGGAAGAGTAAGTGCTATAGAATTTCATCCTACGGATCCTCTTACTATTTATGCAGGAGCTCCAGCAGGAGGGTTGTGGAGAACAACAAATGGTGGGCAGTGGTGGGTGTCACTCACAGATGACCTTCCAACTCTGGGAATTTCCGCTATCATAGTAGATCCGAATAATCCAGATATTATTTATATAGGGACAGGAGATAGAGACTCTGCTGATGCTCCAGGATTGGGTGTTTGGAAGTCTGTTGATGGCGGAGAAACATGGAGTTCACCAGGATTTGGTATGCCAGATTTAGTGATAGGAATGATGGTGGTGAATCCAGATAATACAGATGTACTTATGGCCGCTTCTAATGACGGAGTATATAGAACTTCGAATGGAGGAGATTCGTGGTCATTAGTTTCTCCAACTAATAATTTTAAAGATATCAAGCTTCATCCTACAAATTCAGATATTGTATACGCCACTGGCAGTACTTCATTTTATAAAAGCACGAACGGGGGTGTTACATTCGAATATCAATCAGGAAGTATTTCATTTTCGTCTAGGTCGGTAATAGCGGTGACTCCTGCAGAGCCGGATTGGGTTTATGTATGTGCAGCCAACTCTACTGATTTTAGAGCATTGTTTAGAAGTACTGATGCTGGTGAGACATGGGAGGAAATGTCAGATTCTCCTAATATTTTAGGTTGGTCTAATGACGCTAGTGGAGGTCAGGCTTGGTATGACTTAACCATAGCAGCTAACCCCAATGATGCGATGGATGTTTATGTAGCAGGAATTAGAGTGTTGAGGTCACAAGATGGAGGGGTTACTTGGCTTGAAGCTTCTGATAACTATGTACATGTAGATCACCATGCCAGTGCCTTCAGCCCACACACGGGGAATTATTGGTTAGGTAATGATGGAGGTATCTACGAGAGAGAAAATAATGCAGTGTGGAAAGACCAGTCCAATGGAATTGTGATAAGTCAAATTTATAAGTTAGGACAGTCTCCCCATTCCGTAAATAATGTACTTACCGGTTTTCAGGATAATGGAACAAGTGAGTGGATAGGGACTAAATGGGAAAGAAGAATAGGAGCAGATGGAATGGAGTGCATTTACGACCAAGAAGATCCGGATTATTTTTATGGAGCCATTCAAAACGGAGAAATTAGAAGAACCGGCCCGAATTATTCTGCTCAGGCTTGCGGTAGAAATGGGTTAGGTGGTATAGATGAAAATGGTCTTTGGGTAACTCCATATAAATTAGATAACTCAAACTCAAATACCATGTTCTTAGGTTATTTAAACCTTTGGAGATGTGATAACATTAAAACTCAAAATATAGATGATGTAGAATGGGAAAGAATGTCACAAAATTTAATTAGTAACGATGGAGCGAATATTAATGAAATCTGTCAGTCCATAGTTAATCCTGAGACAATGTATATTTCTAAATTGACGAGAAAATTATTTAGAAAAGACAATATTAATGATCCAGAATCTGAATGGATAAACTTATCGACTAGCCTTCCGCAATTCAATTTAACTATAGATGATTTAGAGGCGCATCCTTATGATGAGGATATTCTTTATATGGCGTTTTTTAGAGAGGTTTATAAAAGTGCAGATAAAGGAGACTCTTGGGAATTAATGACAGATGAGAATTTTCCAGATGTAGTCATAAATAGCATTGTGTATGATAAAAATTCTGATGAGGGATTATACATTGGTACCGAATTGGGAGTATTCTTCAAGGATGCTACTATGACGGAGTGGGTTCCGTTTTCAGGAGGAAATTTACCTCCGGCTGTAAATGTTAATGAACTGGAAATATATTACGGAGAAGATATAGAGTCAAGTAGAATAAGAGGAGCTACTTATGGAAGAGGATTATGGGAGTCTGATTTGTATGACTCAGAGACATACTACTTTCCGGCCAAAGCATCTATTATTCCAAGGAATGAATCAGGGGAGATCTATGGAGAAATGACTATGGATGTGAAGTTCTATAAAAATCTAAACTATGTCCCTGCGGAGACGCTAACTATAGATGAAGTTATAGTGACCAACGCTTCTATAGCAGAATTAACTGGAGGTCCTGTGAATTATGAATTAACTATTACACCTTTGACTTACGGAGAGGTTACCGTTTACATTCCTAATAATGTGGCCACAGATGAATTGGGAACTTCCACAGAAGAGAGTTACTTGCTTTCTCTAGCTTATAATGAGAGTCCAGAACCACTCGGCATATATGGCCCTGGAGGAGTTGGCAATCAGGATGAACTTTCTTATTGGTTTATGGCTAATGAGGGCCTATATAATTTAGCAGGTGACACTAGTATATCTGATGGAGATTTAGTGGGGTACTGGGAAGATGTGAGTGGAAATGGAGCTATTGCATCGCAGGACTTAGATGCTCACAAACCATTTTACGTAGAAAACTCTGATTTATTTAATGGTCAACCGGCATTTTTACTCAATGGAGACAGTGCTTTTTTACGAACGGATGAAGTAAGAGTAAAAGAAAATCTGACTGCGTTTTTAGTAGCTAGTGCTGAGAATAACCCGGACGGTTATACGCTATGGAACGAATACGGCTGGTTGGCTTCTTCGCGAGAGGCTAATGGATTTATAATACATCCTTGGAAAGATGGATTTAATACTACCGGTATTATTTACGACAACATGAATAATGAAACATTAGGGCTAAACACAACATTTGTTCCCGGTATAAATACGGCTACTATTCACGGAATGCAGTACCATAATAATTCTGCCAATAAATTCTTAGATAGCTATGTGAACGGGAATATTGATAGAAGATTTGTAAATGAGGTGATTAGGGATTCGGAGGATGTGGTAGAAGTTAACTTTGGAAGAGATTTTGGTAATAGATATGGAGCAGGGTTGATAGCTGAGCAGATTATGTACTCTGAGCGTTTGTATGATACCCATACAATACTTGTAAGAAATTATTTATCGAGTAAGTACGGTGCACCGTCAGATGGATTAGAGCGATATACACAAGATGAATTATATAATGAAGAAGTAGCAGGTATAGGTCAGGTTACGGAGTATGATAAGCACCTAGATGCGCAGGGAAGAGGAATTATAAGAATGAGTGAGCCTAGTGATATCAATGATGGAGAGTTTCTTTTGTGGGGAACAGGAAATGGCGATTTAGAGTGGGCTTGGGGTGATGATGTATTCTTGAGTGGAAGAATAGCTAGAACTTGGGGTTATGAAGAAACAGGTGACTTGGGTTCAGTATTGGTTCAGGTTTATGATGAAACAGGCTTTTTAGATAATGGAGTACAGCCAGGAATCGTCTATCTAGAAAATCCGACATTCGAGTTAGGGTTAACACCTTCTTTCGTGCCATTAACGAATGATGAAGGTGTTTGGTCTGCCAATATAGACTTTACTGGTTTGGGAGTATTCACTATTGGGGTTCAGCCTGTGGTTAATATAACAGAAGAGAGTGAGGCAGATTTCTTAGTTTATCCTAACCCTGCGAGTAATAAAATATCGATAGACTTCTTAGGTTTAAGTATTGAAGAAGTTTACATACATGACAATCAAGGAAAAATGGTTGTCTCACAAATAACTAAAAATGGTTTTGTTCAAATAGATATCTCTAACTTATCATCAGGCGTTTATTCGATTAGCGCCTTAGATGGTCAAGGTTCATTGTTCAGTGAAAAACTCGAAGTGATAAGAGAGTAAGAAAGATACTTTGAAATATTATAAGAAGAAAGACGTTAAGGCGCTTTTTTTATTTAAACTTCTTTTTATTCATCAGGTTTATTACTTTACTTTCTTTAATCGGTCAGTCATTCGGATTGTTTAATAAGTTTTCCAACATACCTTCTAATTGTTCGGAGTTCAGTTGCTTGGCCAAAATCTCTTTATTTTTATCTAAAAGATAAATTTGAGGGGTGCTGGTAATATTATACATAGCTCTGAAGTTTAAACTGTTCAGAGTAGTAGTGCCATTTAGAATCAACTGTCTCGCATTTTCACTATTGTTTATTTCAGGATTATCACTGATGTTTATCCAGTCGAGTTCTTTTTCTTCTACAAATTTGATCCAATCTTCATTTTCCAATTCATTATTTACAGCAACTACCTCTAAACCTTTAGATTTAAACTGTTTATAAACTTCCTGGAGTTTAGGCATTTCTTTTTTACAATGACCACATCCAGGCTCCCATATAGCTACAACTAAATATTCAGCTTCGATGTCATGCATGTTTACCCATTTCTCACCTGTTGGGTCTGGAAGAATAATATTTGGAGCTTTCTCCCCGCATAATGTTTTAGATTTCTTGTCCGAGCCTTCTATAATTTTCGCTAATTTCTCTTCGTTTAACCAGTCTACTTCTCCTGTTTTATAATACTTATTTACTATGGCTACAAAAGCCCTATCCATGCACATGATTTTACTCGTTTCTGTGAGATAAGTAAGCTGGTGAAGAGTATACTTGAACATGTCATAATTAGCCGCTACTTTTTCTAGTAGTTTTCCTCCTTCTGCTACTATGGTATCTGGTATTTGAGGTAATACTGTACTTAAATATTTCTCAAGTACTCTATGAAAAGCTTGTTCTCTCACTAGTCTAGGGTCTGTGAGATCTACATTATCCCAATAATGATTTCTGTAATATTTATATCTCCACTGACGTTCGTCTTCTGCTGTTTTAGGAGCGTCAGGAACTATTATATCCATAGACATATTGATCATTTTACCTACGAGTAAATCCTTGTTTTCTTCGATAATTCTCTTCTGATAATCGATTACTTCCTCCGTCAATTTGCCTATTTCTTCTCTAGCCTTACTGATTTGTTTTTCAGTGGAAAGTGAATCCTTAGCTTGAACATCCCAAGGTCCTCTTTCAGTATTTTTTTGACCTAAAAACCTTTTATAATCATAAAAAACTTGGTTGTTTTTAGATTCTATTACATTCATATTAAAGTCTAAATTCTCTTGGTCTGACTCGAAAAGCAAATTTTCGCTATCAAGCAGAACCTCCAATAATTTAGGGCCAGGAGTTACTACAGCATATTTACCGCCTAACTCATAAGGTTTTCCTTCGAAGGTGAAATAGCCATCAGACTTGACTACCGCAGTGTCATTGTAGAATAAACTTTTACCAAGGTACTGTGCCAGGTAAACCGAGTCATTTTCATTTAACCCGTTAATTTTCCCTTTAATAGTTTGATTCTGTGCCTGTATTCCCATGCCGTAGAGTACTAGAATAGGCAATAAATATTTTTTCATTTTATAAAATCTGTCTGTTAGACAATTTGAGTTTGAAATTAGTTGTTTTGCTTAACCTTGTTTAACAATCCTAATGCCAAATGTAAAATCTTCCTGTGAATTCCAATCACAAAAATTTTTATTAATAAGGTTTTAAGTTTATTTGCGTTGAACGCAAAAATAATATTCAAAATTATCTATTACCTGTACATTTACATTAAAATTCAAATCAATGGAAAAATATTTCTCTGAATCTGAACTCATCTTAAGACCAGATAAATCAGTTTATCATTTAGGTGTTAAAGGAGAGGATTTAGCAGATGATATTATTATAGTGGGTGATCCAGATAGAGTCGCAGTGATTACTTCTAGGTTTGATTCCGTTCGTTTTTCCACTGCTTCTAGAGAATTCTGTATTCAAACAGGGGAATATAATTCCAAAGAGATTTCTGTGGTAAGTACAGGTATAGGGGTAGATAATATAGATATTGTAATAAATGAATTGGATGCTGCGGTCAATATAAATCCAAATACTCGTTTGGTTAACAAAGTGTTAAGGAAGTTGAAATTTCTCAGGCTGGGCACCTCTGGAGCTCTAGATCCTAAGATCAAGTTACATGATATAGTTTGCTCCGCGGCTGCTATAGGAATGGATGGTGTTCCTCATTTTTATGATTTTGAGTTTTCTCAAGATGAATTAGCCATGGCTGATAGTTTTTCAAGGGATTGTGAATGGCCTGATAAAGTAGCTTCACCATACGCAGTGATGGCCTCTAAACACCTTCATGATAAATTTGAAGGGGTATATAATCATAGAGGTATAACCATAACAGCTAATGGTTTTTATGGACCACAAAATAGAGAGCTAAGAGGGAGATTACGGTACCCTGAAATGGAAGAACGCTACAGAGCTTTTTCTTCTCATGGAATGAATGTTACCAACTTCGAAATGGAGACAGCAGGGATCTATGCATTGTCTAAAATGCTTGGGCACTCGCATTTAACACTATGTGTCATACTAGCAAATAGAATAAATAAGGAGTTTAGTTCAAATCCGGAAGAAGCGGTTAATTCGTTGATAAACAAGGCGCTTTATAGTTTGAGCAATTAGCTGTTAAGAAGTAAAAACTACAGGTAATTCCTTAGGGAGATTCGCGTATACATTTGAAGTCAACCTTTCTCTACTTGTAAAATATGATCACAAATCAGATAGATGCCCTGATATCTTTAATTGAAGACCCTGATGAAATAATATTCTCTCAGGTGAAATGCGAAATTAAGAATTATGGTGCTGATGTAATTCCTAAGCTCCAAGAGGAGAGAGATTCTTCCAGTTTTGGTCCTTTATACATAGATAGAATAGAACAGCTTATTCAGTCTATTCAGTTAGAATCGATTTCGGAAAAAATGAAGGAGTGGCATGCTTCAGGAGAAAAAGATCTTCTGGAAGGCGCTCTTTTAATTAATCAGTTTCAATATCCCTCTTGTAATACTGACCATATCAGAAAAGAGATTACCAGAATTAGGCAAGATGTCTGGTTAGAGTTAAATGATAACCTTACAGGCTTTGAGAAGGTAAGAATTATAAACCATATTCTTTTTAATGTGCATGGTTTTAGCGGAAATAAATCAAATTACACCTCTCCTAATAATTCGTTTTTAGGTGATGTGTTAAATAGTAAAAAAGGAAGTCCTCTCTCTCTTGCCATTATATATCAAGTGCTGGCCAATAGCTTAGATATTCCTATATATGGAGTTAACTTACCAAACCACTTTATACTATGCTATATGGATGAGCATGGAATAGCTTCCATGCTAGACGAGACTGTAGCGGAGAATGGCATCTTATTTTACATAAACCCATTCTCTGATGGAACTGTAATTCACAAAAATGAAATAGATGAATTCTTATTTCATTTGAATCTACCTGAAAAAGTTAAGTTCTATAAACCATGTGATAATAGTGATATCATAAGTCGTCTGATAAATAATCTCATTTTTGGTTTTCAAGAAAACGGAGACGAACTTAAAGTAGCAGGATTAAGAGAATTGCAGAACGTTTTCGCAAGGATTAAGACGAATAGCTAACAAAATATTTTCTTAATGGTGGTAATAATAATCGAAATATCATAACCGAAACTTCTTTTTTCTAGATACATTAAATTCAGCTTTATTTTTTCTGGAAGGATTTTAGTTATATAAGTAAGCTCAGGATTTGAAGTGCTTTTTAGTAATGCACTTTCCTGAGAATAATTAAGAGAGTCTAGTCCCGTTAATCCAGGCTTTATGGATACTATTTTTTTTTCTTCTGTGGTATACAACTCTACGTACTTTCTGACTTCAGGTCTTGGGCCTACGAAACTCATTTGGCCTAAAAAAATATTTAAGAGTTGAGGCAGCTCGTCTAATTTATACTTTCTAAGAAAATTTCCTACACCAGTAATTCTTGGGTCTTTGTCCAAGGTTATCTGCAGCCCTTTTGAGTTTGTTCTCATAGTTCTAAATTTTATTAATTTAAAAGCATGACCCCCTTTTCCTATTCTTTCTTGGAAGTAAAAAATGGGAAAACCAGAATTTAGGATAATTAATAAACTTATTAGAAGTAAAAGAGGGCTTAGGAAATACATGCCTAATGCACTCATAATTATATCAAAACCACGCTTAAGCATTTATAATATCGTTAATCACGTGTTTAACATTCTGAATAATATAGCTGACCTGTTCATTCGTTAGGTCATAAAATACAGGTAAGGAAATTTCAGTGGAGTAGGAGTTTATTGCATTTGGATAGTCATCTATGTGATATCCTTTCTCTTTATAGAAAGTGAAGAAAGGCAGTGGCATAAAGTGAACATTTGTACTAATCCCTTTATCTCTTAATAGGGTGATCACTACATCTCTTTGAGTGTCTGTGGCGCCATTTATTCTTATTTGGAATAAATGGTAGGATGTTTCTTTAGTCTTTGTAATCATAGGAGGCTCTATATACCAAGCCTCTTCCTTAAAACCATCGTGATACGAATTACAGATGCTTTTTCTTTTCACTAAGGTCTCAGATTCATATCTGTCCAATTCTATTTGGCCTATAGCTCCTTGAAGATCTGTCATATTACATTTATATCCTGCATGAATAATATCATATTTCCAGCTTCCTGAATTTGTTTTGGATAAGGCATCTTTTGTTTGTCCATGCAGAGAATAAATATTAAGATCATTATAAAGTTGTTCACTATCGAAGTTCTCTGGAAGATTAAAGCCCAAAGCACCGCCTTCTGCTGTTGTAAGGTTTTTTACCGCATGAAAGCTAAAGCAGCTTACATCGGAGTAGACAGCAGCTGGTCTTTCATTTATAGTAGCTCCTAAGCTATGTGCTGCGTCAGAGAAGAGTAGAATCCTATTCAGTTTCTTCTCGTTATCATTTTTTGGAATAAATAGTGGGTATTTTCTAAGAATTACCTCTTTTATGGCCTCATAGTCACAAGGGAACCCGCCTATGTCTACAGGCATTATTACCTTGGTTTTTGAGGTGATTTTCTTCTCTAAGTCCTCTAAATCAATATTAAATTTCCCTTTCTCAGAATCTACTAGAATAGGAGTGGCACCGAGGTGAAAAATGATATTTGCGGATGCGGCATAGGTATAGGCAGGAACGAGCACTTCGTCACCCTCTGAAATTCCATACCATCGTAAAAAAAGTTCTGCGGCATTGGTCCATGAGTTCAGACAAATAACTCTTGAGACTTGAATATATTCCGCTATATTTTTTTCGAATTGTTTCGTCACTGGGCCTGTAGTTATCCATCCAGATTTAAGCACGTTGGTTACCGCTTCTATGGTCAGGTTATCTATTCGAGGTGGTGAAAAAGGGATCATTATTAAGAATGTGATTTTAAAAACGTAAAATTAAGCATTCAATTTCGAGTGTATTCAAATTACCTTTGAATAAACAGTTTCATTATGTGGCAAGAAATCGATAACAAGTTAGTACGTCAGTTTAAGTTCAAAGATTTTCAGGAAGCATTTACTTTTATGACTAGGGTAGCTCTCATTTCTGAAAAGTCTAATCATCACCCAGAATGGCATAATGACTATAATGTAGTAACCATAGAATTATGTACACACGATTCTGAAAACAGCGTTACAGAGAGGGATAGAGTTTTAGCAGGAGAGATAAATGGAATACTTGGAGAGGACTCAGAACTGTTCTAAATAAAAAAACCGTCTTAGCCGAAGCTAAGACGGTCTGCACAATCTTTTGAGATTGAATAAAGCCTACTGAGCTTCCTCTTCTTCCTTTGGTTGTACTTTTGCCTTTATCTTTAATTTTGTATCTCTAGGCTCAGTGTTAGCAGTTAAAGTAACTACTTGAGTAATATCTTTTCCGGCTTGAGAGGGTTTAGGTTTGAATGTAACCTCTATTTCTCCTGATTCACCAGGCATAATAGGATCTTCTGGTTTCTTTGGTACAGTGCAAGAACAGCTTCCTTTTGTTTTCTCGATAACCAA
>DDEI01000055.1 GCA_002336675.1 Flavobacteriales bacterium UBA1958
CTAAAGATTCCACAGCCCAAAGCACCAAGACAAAAGGTTATAACTACAAGGCCCATTCGCAATGCAACTCAAAACACGCTAAAATTAACGCTAAAAGATTCAAAGCAGCTGGGGGTGATTTAACAAAAATGAAATGCGGAAAGAAGCGTAGAAAAAAAGCACAAGTAAAACAAGTTGTAGGAAATAAGATAATGGCATGGGGGTTTATTAACACGAAAGCATCCTTAAATCTCTCCAACCAATCAAGCATCGATTAAAACACCATGGCAGCTAGTTTGGGCGCATGGTTTTCATCATCTTCCATTGGAGCAACCTCTGCTATCTGGTTAAAGAATATACCAGAATCATAAAGCCCTAGATCAACGAGCCTCTAAATTTATAATTAAAGTCGGAGTTTGACAGAGATTCCCTAAATGTATGATAACGCCTAAATAATGACCAAACGCCATCCCTGATAAAATCTAGCAGCATTTCGATCAGTTGGGTGGTCTATATTTCCATTCCTAATTTCTAGATTCATCGAATGGTGATATTTTAAATTCATCGGTTATAGAGGAATATTCCCGTGCTTTTTTCTAGGCAAATTCACCACCTTGTTCTCCAGCATTTTAAACGCTTTAATAAGCTTTTCCCTAGTCTCGTGCGGCTTTATTACTGCGTCCACGTATCCCCTAGCAGCTGCATTATATGGATTAGCAAAGAGGTCTGCATATTCTTGCTCTTTCTCTTTCCATTTAGCGTCGGGGTCTGCTGCTGCTTTTATCTCACCTTTAAATATGATTTCTGCCGCGCCTTTAGCTCCCATAACAGCAATTTCAGCCGTAGGCCAGGCATAATTCATATCAGCTCCTATGTGCTTAGAGTTCATTACGTCATAAGCACCCCCGTAGGCTTTTCTGGTAATTACCGTAATTCTAGGAACTGTAGCTTCACAGAAGGCATACAGTAATTTAGCTCCGTTAGAGATAATTCCGTTCCATTCCTGATCAGTCCCAGGCAAGAAACCTGGCACATCTTCTAACACTAAAAGTGGAATATTGAAAGCATCACAAAACCTCACAAATCGTGCAGCTTTATTCGACCCTTTAATATCTAACACACCAGCTAAATATGCTGGCTGATTAGCCACTATTCCTATGCTTTTTCCGCCTAACCTTGCTAAGCCTATCACTATGTTTTCTGCATAATCTTTATGCACTTCCATAAACGACCCAGAATCTATCAGTTCATCTATTACTTCTTTAATGTCATAAGGCTGATTAGGATTATCTGGGATAATACCATCTAACTTTTTACGTTTCTCATTAGACCCTTCGTAAGCCTTCTGTGGAACTTTATCTTCACAGTTCTGGGGCAGATAGCTTAATATATTCTTAATTCCGTTCAACGTCTCTATTTCATTTTCATGTGTGAAATGAGTAACACCGCTTTTGGTGCTATGTGCAGATGCACCGCCTAAATCCTCTGAACTCACTAATTCGTGAGTCACTGTTTTCACTACGTTAGGTCCAGTCACAAACATGTAAGAAGAACCTTCAACCATAAAGATAAAATCAGTTAATGCAGGAGAATAAACTGCACCACCAGCGCATGGCCCCATTATGGCGCTTATCTGAGGAATCACACCACTTGCTTGGACATTTTTATAAAAGATATCTGCATACCCACCTAAAGAGACCACGCCTTCTTGAATTCTAGCCCCTCCACTATCGTTAATACCTATTAATGGGGCGCCATTCTTTACGGCTAAGTCCATCACTCTGCAAATCTTTTCAGCATGAGCCTCTGCTAAAGAGCCTCCCAAAACCGTAAAATCCTGTGAAAAAACATATACTAACCTTCCATTTATTGTTCCGTAACCAGTAACCACTCCATCACCTAAAAAGATTTTTTTATCTAAGCCAAAATTGGTGCTACGGTGCTTGACTAAAGCTCCCATTTCTTCAAACGAGCCATCATCCAGCAAGTAATCTACTCTCTCCCTAGCTGTTAACTTCCCTTTAGCGTGCTGCGCAGCAATTCTCTTTTCACCTCCTCCTAACTTAGATTCAGCTAATTTTTCATCTAGTGCTTTAAAATTATCCATGTGTGCAGATTTTGAGCAAATATACTTCATGAATGCAGTTGATTCATGACGGTTTAAAAGTTTGGCTAACAGCCTGGATATGTGCAAAATACGTAGTAAGTTTGTGCTATGCTGAAGCCATGGCTCAGAAGATTCAAGCCTGCTTATTCAGCCTATAACTACCTTAAAAAGAGCATTTTAAAAGGTTTTAATGAGAAATATAAGTCTTTAGGTCTAAGCAAGAAGTATTATAATCCAGTAACAGCTAGTGATTTTAAAGATCTCCCCGAAAAAAAGAATTGGTTAGACGAAAAAAACTCCAGAGACTTACTTCCCGGAGATGGTTTGTTCGAACTTTTCTCAGAAGAACATAAAACTGAACTTCTTAAATGGTCTGATAATGGTTACTCTATCCTAAGAACATTTTTTAGTGAGGGTCAGATAGACCTAGTAAACAAGGACATAGAAGCCCTCACAGAAAATAAAAGTGCAGACTGGAGATATGGAAAGAAAATAATGTTTGCTCACAAGCAAGCTGAATCCATAAAAGACCTCGCCCAAAACGGGTCTTTAAAACAAGTTATGCAGATGCTCTTGGAACAAGAAATAGAGTTATTTCAGTCTATCAATTTCCTAGAAGGAAGTGAGCAGAAGACTCATTCTGATTCTATCCATATGAGCACGTACCCTAAAGGAAACCTTATCGCTGCCTAGGTGGCGTTAGAAGATATAGGCATCAACCAAGGACCACTTCACTATTATTCCGGAAGTCATCAGTACCCTTATTTTATGAACAAAGACTTTAAGCATGGCGGCAAAGGAATGTTTTTAGGAAAACGCCCGTATGATTTTTATGAAGACAGTATATCGAAATTCGTAAAATCTAATGCCCTAAAAAAAGAAATCTTCCTCGCCAAACAAGGGGATGTCCTGATTTGGCATGCAAACCTATTGCACGGGGGCGAAGAGCATCTAGATAAAAGCTTATCTCGAAAAAGCATGGTATTTCACTATTACGCTAAAGAGGCCATTTGTTATCATGAAATCACTCAGCGTCCTGCCTTAATTTCGCAGTAATTTTAGTGGTGGATAATTAATTTCTAGCGGTGCAATAGATGCCTTTTATCCGAAAGACTTATCGTATAAATTCCATTCGGAAGATTCGAAAGAGAAATGGTGGGATTTTTTCGCAAGACTTCACGAAGAAAATTGAATTCTAATACGATTAGTTTGCTAATTTTATAGAGAAAGTCGAATTGAGAATACATTAGAATACAGAGCATCAGAAGCATTTCCTATATCAGTTAAGGCGTAATCTAGAGTGATATTTTTTAATTTCAATCCAAGCCCAAAATTTGGCTGAAACGTCCACACGGAGTTAATTACCCCCTCATCACTAGGTTCTACCGAACTTAAATCTATAGGAACTAAACTAGAGGCTTCTTGTATATTTCCTATACCGCCTCTGATAAATAGTTTATCCTTATAGCTTAACTCTACCCCAAATGTAGGATCTGCGCTAAAGTTATCTGACTGAATGATAGTATTTCTTCTGCCATCAGTAGTAAAGTTCAAATCTATTTCTGTAATCAGATTTAATTTTTCAGAAATGGACGTAAGTCTTTTGGCTGCCAAAATTATTCTAGGCAGTGTTACCTCTAATGATTTCCCTGGGATTTCATTTCCTGTAAGCGTGAAAATTTCCTCGACTTCTTCTCCTAAGTCGGTATTCCATGAGTTAACTGTAGTAGTAATATCTCTTCCTACTGCTGAGAATCTATATTTTTTATAATCGTAATTAATGGAAGCATCTATTCCAAAACCAAACGCATTAGAAAAATCTCCTATTCTACGGTATATTATTTTAGCGTTCGTGCCAAATGAGACTCCTGTTTTCTTAAGTCTTCGAGCGTAAGAAAAAATAAATCCATAATCGGCTGCAGAGAATGTCGTGACTCTATCGTAATCTAAGTTCCCTTGCGCGTCTATTAATTGTGTGGTATTAGGAATGTCATCTACTCCGAATCTTATAACAGAAAATCCAACCGAAGATTTATTGTCTATTGATTTAGCTAATCCTATATAATCGTATTTAGCTATTCCTGCAAAATACTCTGAATGCATTACAGCTCCTTGAAATTCATCTTTAATATCTACAAGACCAGCTGGATTCCAATATCCTGCATAAACATCATCGGCAGAGGCGATAAAGGAGTTAGACATCCCTAAAGCTCTTGCTCCTACTCCGATGTTTAAGAATTCATTACTGTATTTAGGTGTATCATCATCTGAAGAGCCTGTCCCTGAAGTTACCCCTGATTGTGACAGAGAAGAATAAGAACCCGCTATTAATAAAATAAAGATTAATGAAAATCGCATGTGTGCAAATGTAAATACTATTAGTTGTGTGATTATAACTAAGCGAGCCGGGAATTATTGCAACGCAGTGAGAGAATAATATACTCATTTTTCTTATTCATTTTTAAGCTTAGCTTGTTTTAATGAGGTCCTGGATAACCACTTAGGAAGAACTGCTGCTCCAATAAACAGGTAAGGAAAATAAGTAAGAAAACGCCAGATTATGGCCACTAAAGCTACATACTGCGCACTAATTACAATGTTTTCGAAAAAGCCTGCCAGAGCGATTTCAGCTATACCAGCCGAGCCGGGCGTAGGAGAGACTAGCATATAAACCCACATAATCAACTGACGACCATAAACAAACAACTGGTCTATATTCCCCATAAACGCCATAATAACGAAATTCAAGGTTAAGAACCGGGCTGTCCAACTAATGATGGTAGAGCTAAATGCCTTGAGCCAAAAACTAAACTTTTTTCGTTTTAATTCCTCAGAACTGATAATTACATCATTTCCCAGTCTAACTACATGCCTTATCCATCTTCTTAAAGGTTTCCACGAAAAGATGTTTATCAAAATTTGTTTAAAGCCTTGGGGAAAGAAAAATAATGAAAGTGTAATCACTAAAGTAAGGAGACATAAAAAGCCATAACCTAGCCAAAAGACATTAGTAATATAAACCCCTTCATATCCGAAAACACTATCAGGAAATAAACTGGCCCCTCCTGCCAATAAAAGCACTAACGGTACCATAATTATGTAGAAAAGCTCATCCATAAGAGCTGTAACAAACATGGTAGCGGTACTTTTTCCTAGAGAAAGTCCTTCTCTATTCATAATAAATATAGCGACTCCGCTACCGCCTACTACACTTGGTGTTAAGGCAGAAGAGAATTCCCATAACATAATAACCTGAAAGGCTTCTTTCCAGCTGAAAAATTTATCTGTAAGAACCCTAATCCTGTACATATATCCAAAGTCTCTAAGAAAAGCAGTGAAAAGTGCCAAAAACAGACAGAAAAAAACGGATGAGTTCCAGTCAATTTGGAGGATCATACTTTGTACTGAGTCGAACACATAATCTCCAGATTCAGTAACTACAAATTCAGCAGGGACCGTGGTGTCTACTACTCCATTATCATTAGAATCATGCCACTCATACTTTCCCTCTCCCTGTGTTACTTTAAAAAATCGCTGCTCTCCTAGTGAGCTAATTAATAGATACATAGCTGCGCTTAACCCTAAAACCAGAGGCAGAATCATCTTCCTCCATGAAAGTGATTTTCGTATGTCTGCTTCTTTACGCTCCATGAATGGCGAATATAGGTATTCCCTATTTTGGAACTGTTTAAGAACGCCTATTTACTCAAAATGTAATGGGATTGACGAATCAGAAGATTCAAAAAAGATTATCTCATTTGGTTCGTCTGTGCTTTGTAATTTGACATTACAGCTAATGCTCACAATATAAACGTTATTAAGGTTAGATTCTTCAATTTGATCGACGGAAAACCAATCGGAATCCTCATCAAAAGTGGAGGAAAATTCCACTCCACTTGGACTTGTATAACTCAATGATACGCTTTGTGGGTAAACAAGATTCGGAGAATTGAATTCTTCAAAATCAAATACTGGCACCCATAACCCTTCAGGATCTGGTGGATACAAAAATATGTAATTTTCAAAATGAGTACATTCTGAAGGATTGACACTTTCAATGGAAATTGGAAAAAAGGGGGGACCTGTCTGGACATAGTCAGCGACATTAATCGTCGCTTCACTTCCCGGAGAGACAGGAAACATTACACCATCATTATCTACCGTAACATTTCGCGCACCAAAGCCTTCAGACAATTGTACGGTTATCGTATCGTTAAAAAAAGATAATATAGCGGGCTCATGGCAGATTTCTTGGAATTCGTTAACATAAAAATCACTATGATAAGAACAATAGCCAGGTCCAAAGGGCACAGGAATATATTCCCATTCCAAACGATAATTCCCTTCATCTGCATAAAAGTTTGATTGATTCAACAGTTCTACAGGTTCGTTCGTTTCGTAATTCACAATGTTCAAATTTCCTTGAGGAGAATCAGTACTATTTACAGTAAAATTTGCATTGTTTGCCTCTTGAGGATTTAAAGAAATGACTTGATATAAATCAAGGGAGAGCAAATCAGACAACAAAGCTTCGGGTGAATAAATCTCTGCCCCTGTTATGTTGAGCGTAAAGTTCTCTAAGCAAGCATCACACCCGAAAGACGCAAACTCAGTGGAAAACTCAGGTAACTCATCTATTATTAAACTGGACTCAGGATTTACAACTATCCCATCCGGCCCCGCTGATAAATCAAATTCTTCCCCATCCATACTCCCATTCATGTAGAAAGCAACTTCGGAAAACTCATCCTCTGGTAATTCATTCACCTGACAAGAAGCCAAAATCAAACCTCCAAGAAATATATGTGCTAATCGTATCCTCATTTTATTGCTCTAGATAATCCTATATTCATTTTACTGTTCTTATCCTTTTCATTGGATTTGAAAGCATCATCTGAACTGAAATCAGACAAGCCATATTGCAAACCAACTTGCAAACTGTTTCGTTCAGAAAACCAATAATTTATTCCTACTCTCGAATACACCATTAGCCTGTTAAAGGAGGTAATATATCCTTTTCCCCCGCTAGAGCTGAGTATAGTACTAGAATTGTTTTTCACTAGATGCTCTTCTAGATTGTTGCTCGCTGTTAGAAGATATGAAAGACCTAAACCACTGCTCAATTGTACTCTAGGAATAGGTCTAAAAACAAGATTAAGTGGCACATTAATCAAGTGGATTTTTTTGGTGTGAACCGTTGTAACGTTTGACTCAAATCCCAGTCCATAAACTGTTTGTGCGGAGCTGACAGGTAAATCTATATTTTCAATTGACGAATACTCCACTGATGCGCTTACAGAAACATTTCGGGTTAAAGGGTATTGGTAATCTATTCCATACGTAGGACTCAATTTTCCAAGCTTATTACTTCTTCCGAACTCTGCCCAAGGACTTACAAGAGCCTTCAATGCTAAAAATTTAGACTGCATTTTAAAGCCCTTTTTTCCAATGGAGATCCTATCTCCTTTCAAAATCGCTTGTCCATGGCTCATTTTTAATAATGAAAATGTTTTTGTAAGGGGGGCTAAGCATAAAATGTTTGACAAATCTTGACTAAGTCCTTTAACTTTTAACACATTTGGATCGTAAAAATCACGTTTTTCAGTCTCACCAGCGGCATCGATTTTTCTATTCTGAACTGGATAAACAGGATTGTTTAAAGTAATTTTCTTGGTTAATAGTGTTTCCAAATTCTCTTCTAACACATCAAGGGTAGAAGTTCTGCTATTAGAATTTTCAATTTTAATGTTGTTCTTCTCTGACAATTTATTAGAATGCAACTTGAAATCTTCGTTTTCTGGATTTCGAATTAATTCTTTTGATGTTGAAGTTGTTTTTACCTCTGTTTTCACACGAGAATCTAAACTCTGAACTTCTTTCCTAGGAGTGAATTCACTTGTAACTTCACTATTCTGTTGCACCGCCAAAAAAGAGATGACAATAAGCACTGCCAATGCAGAAAAAGCCCCTCCCCAAGCTACTCTTCTTCGCTTAGCTTCATGAGCTTTTATTACACTCAGTGCTTCTTCCCATCTAGCATCGGAGAAATTCAGTTCTTCAGGGAAACTGTTTAAATCGTTATGTAAATCTTCAAAATTCAAATCTTATGCTTCTTTTTTTTCTGCCCATTCTCTAAGTTTCTGCTTTGCAATGGAGTAATGCCACTGGCTTGTACCTTCAGAAATATTTAGCATCCTCGCTATTTCTTGGTGTTTATATCCATCAAACGCGTACATATTAAATACTCTTCCTGTTACGTTTGGTAAATCTTTGGCTTTGTCTTTTATCCAATCAATTTTATCCTGTTGCATGGAATTTAATACAGGGGCAAGTTGGTAATTTGGCAATTCTTCGACTTCTCTAATTTCAATCTTTGCCTTATAATTTTTTTCCTTCCTGATTTGATCAATTACTTCATTAATAACAACTTTCCTTAACCAGAGCTCAAAAGGTACTTTAGTTTTATATTTTTTCAAGTTAATTAACGCTTTTAAAAAACCTGCATTCAAAAATTCTATGGCCTCTTCGTTGTTTTTAGCATACCTCCAGCAAATGGCCATCATGAAATTGTAGCATGACTGGTAAAGCTCGTTTTGTGCTTTTCTGTCTTTTTTAAGACACTTCTTTATAAGCTCTTTATCGTATTGAATCAATTTTTAATACTAAAAGTCAAGGATGAAAAGCAGCCTTCACAAATTTACAAATCGCGGTGAAAAACTTAAAATAAATTCAAAAAAAGCGGAAACTTATGCTTCCGCTTTTCATTAATAATCTAATGGTACTAATTCTTAACGAATCTCTCTGAAACTGTTGAACCGGATGAGCTTATTGTGGTAATATATATTCCCGCCTCTAAATTTTCAACATCCACTTGGAATCTGTTTTTTCCCGAGAGAAGATTTTCATCTTTACTGTAGACAACTTGTCCAAGGCTATTAAAAATCTGTATGAGAGAGTTAGCCTCAGTATTGCTATCAACAACCACTTCAATCATGCCTCCTTCCTCAACTGGATTAGGGAAACAGACAAGATTAATTAAGACATCAAAAATATCCTGGAAGTTATCTTCATTGAATTGTCCCCCACCTGAGAATTCTTCAAATAGATTAAATAACTCATCTGCAAAAACAGAATCAAACGCTCCGTTTGCATTTCCGTATTCACAAGAACCGTCATTCATATTTGCCTCAGGATTATAATTTGTTGCATATAAATCTGAACATCCATAAATCAAACCTTCACACTCTGAATTTAATGCGAAGGACTCAAAACCAGAACCCCCATCTGATAAGGTCGCTTCAAGAAAAACTCCATTAGAATTACTAAGTGAAATTATATTTCCAGACCATCCATCATTCCAAGAATCATTCATTAATAGAGTATAGCATCCATCTGGAAGACATACATAAGACGGCTCGTCGTTCGCGCTTCCCTCAGCAAATATCCCTTCATCATCTGTAATTGACCATGAAACCTCATTTGGCCATGAACCAAGCTCAAATTGAATAGTAACCTCATTTAAAGCACAAGTAAAATTGTTATCCTCTTCATCCTCACTATACACGCATGAACCATCGTTAACTGTGGCGCTATCGTCATAGTTGAGTGCGTTTGAGTCCATACAACCAAAAACTACTTCATCACAATCCACTATTGCTTTTCCCTCAGCATCTAAATCCCAAAATCCACACTCTAATTCACAAGCATGAATTTCAAAAACTGCATCATACCAACTTATGCATAAGAATTCTTCAGATTCCCAATCACAATCACAAGCATCATATTCACATGAACCATCATTATTTGTAGCAGTTTCGTCATAATTAAGTGCGTTTGAGTCTGTGCAGCCAAATACTAACTCTTCACAGTCGACAATTATGGGTTCTATAATTTCAAAAGTGATTGGATCCCAAGTCGTATATGTTCCACACTCGACCAAACACCATGGCACCGTGATTATCTGTCCAAAGTCGGTCAAGACGCAAACCACTTCATCCGAAACACAATCGCATTCAATGACATTCGTGTATTCACACGTACTGTCGTCATCAGTGGCCGCGGGATTATAATTAGAGGCTAAGGAATCAGTGCATCCAAAAACTTCTTCAATAGAATCAAAACCGGTAAGCTCATCAATTGAAACGCAAGATTCATCGCCTAGATTTACAATTAATGAATTTCCTTCAGGGTCTCTAAAATCGGGATACTGTATACAAAACTCTTCATCGTTATTTACAGAAATTAGAATAGGAATATACATAAGAGTTTCATCAGTGGTACCAGCAGGTATATAGTATTGGGCTGGGAACATATTATGATGGCCATATAAAGTTGCCCCTGAAAGTGCTGACATGGAAAAGTCATATTGCTCCACTAAACCACCATATGGCACATTTAAGCCCATATTATAATAATGAGTAATACCCATCCCTACATAAATAATATCTTCATCAGTTGTAATCCCTATTTCCAATGTCCCTTGTAAGTACTCAACACCAGATATGGTAGTAAAGTACTCATTTTGAGTAGTGAGAGATTCAATCGTTAAATCCACATTAGCGCTTGCTTTATTTAGAAAGAGAAAACTAATGGTGATGATGGCACAATATTTTAAAATATTCATAATTTTTTTTAAGTGATTTGAAATGTCTTGCTATAAATACGAACCTCACATCCAAAATCTTGGGGCAAGCTATAGAAAACACCCTAACCCTATCATTATCAGCTCCAAACTTTAGTTCCTTCGGAACAATTCTGACAAATCTCTATAGTACTTCTTCCTTTTAACACCCCTTTTCTAAACGCGTTATACTGACTTCCTAACCACACTTCTTTAAACGATAATTCGTTCACATTACCCATGGCATGAGTAGCGTCTTTATCAAAACAGCATGGGACAATCTTTCCATCCCAAGTTACCACGCTACCTCTCCACATTCTCCAACACTGGTTTTCTAGTTTATTTTTAATTGCATAAGTGCCGTCTTTTTTCTTTCTGTACCTAGAATACACCCCATTTTCAGGCATAAGCTCATTTCCGTTTTTAAAATCATAAAGCTGAGCTGTTTTAAAGGTAATAAAGTCTACACCTTCTTTTTCAGCAAGAGTTTTAGCATCATCTATTTGGTGCTCATTTGGTTTAACTACTAAAAACTGGAAAACGACTAGTGGCGATTTAGAGTTTAACTGTTTTTTGGCCTTGATAATATTTCTTGTTCCTTCCAAAACTTTATCCAACCTCCCGTTTATTCTATATGACTCGTATGTGTCTTGGGTAGTCCCATCTAATGAGATTATTAACTTATCCAATCCTGACTCTACGGTTTTTCGGGCATTATCCTCTGACAAAAAATGACCATTAGTACTTGTAGAGGTGAAAATACCTTTTTCACTCGCCAATTTGACTAGGTTTAAAAAATCTTTATGAATGTATGGCTCACCTTGAAAATAAAAATTTATGTACGTGAGGTACTTGTCTAAACCCCTCAAGGTCGTTTCTAAAGTATTCTGCTTTAAACTTCCCGTGGGCCTAGAAAATATTTTTAGCCCTGACGGACACTCAGGACAACCCAAATTGCAAGCTGTAGTTGGTTCTATGGTTAATGAAGTAGGCATTCCCCAAATAGTTGGTTTAGACATAAGCTTAGAACAATAAAAACTAAGCCAAAGCTTAATCATATTTAACAGCTTGTGAAAAGTTAGCTTCCTGAGATATTCTATAGCCTCTTTCTTACTCATTTAGAAAAGTAAAAGTACTCCTATAAATTATAATCAGTTGATAATCTCTAACTTTGTTCTGGCGAGACTGAAATGATGAAAAACACGTGTAGCGGCAGATTGAATATAGGCTCTGAATCACTATTGTCTGATTCCAACTTATATGTTTCTGCAGAGGGAGCTTATTCAAGGCTGTTTCTAGAAGGCAAAAAGAGTTCATTATCTCTAGAGATTTAAAACGTATCCTAGAGTGACTAAAAGCTTCAAAAATTTCAGAATTTATAGAAGTAAAATCATTAATTTAAATCACATCCTGCTGGTAATGAGAAAAAAAGAATAATGACACTAAAAAACAAAGTGGAGGACGAAATTGCAGAGAGAAGGTTAAATGAGTTTTTAGAATTTTTAAAAGGGTAGAAAAAGAAATGGTAGAAATAGACAACAAGCTAATCTCAATGGATGTATTCGACAAAAAATTCGTTTGCGATTTAACGGCATGTAAAGGTGCTTGCTGTGTAGAAGGAAATGGCGGAGCTCCTTTAGAAGAGAGTGAGTTAGAACTACTTGAAAAAAACTTCGGTGCTGCTAAAAAATACATGTCTACCGAAAACATAAAAGTCATTGAAACAAAGGGGTTTTTTTCCATCGGAGAAGATGGAGAATTAGAAACGCCTTTAAAAGGAACTGAAGAATGTGCTTATGTGCATTACGATAAGTCAGGAACAGCTAAGTGCAGCTATGATACTGCATACAGAAACGGTGAGTCAGAATGGATGAAGCCCATCAGTTGTCATTTGTATCCTATTCGTCTAACCAAACTTAAAACTCATACCGCTTTAAACTACCACAAGTGGGGGATCTGTGCGCCTGCCTGTGACTGCGGGGCTCGATTAGATGTCCCTGTATATAAATTTTTAAAAGAGCCGCTTATCAGAAAATTCGGGGAAGAGTTTTACTCAGAAATAGAGAGAGCTGCTGATATTTTAGACACTTCGAAATAATCTTTTCATTTTCAGAATCTGCTTCAGGCAAGAGAGAAATTAAGCTATTAATCAACTGTACAGATGAGGTTAAATGCCCTGAGGAATAGCACGCTATTAAACGCAGAAGAGAAATAAAAATAGTCCTATGCTTTTTGTTTTATGAGCGCTAACATCTCTAACTATATACTATGAAATCCACTAAGCATATTCTACTATTTTTGCGCCTATGAAGATACAAGCAGTAAAATCTAAAATTCACAGAGTTACAGTAACTCAAGCCGAACTAAATTATGTGGGAAGTATCACTATAGACTTGGCTCTAATGGAAGCCGCTGACATTATAGAGGGCGAGCGAGTTCAAATCGTGAATATAAACAATGGAGAACGCTTAGAAACATATGTAATCCCTGGCGATAGAGGATCTGGAACTATTTGTTTAAACGGCCCTGCAGCTAGAAAAGTAGCCGTTGGCGATATCGTGATAATCATTGGATACGGCTATATGGACTTCGAGGAAGCTAAAGACTTTAAGCCGTCGATAGCATTCCCTGATACAACGACTAACTTATTAGTTAATTAACTATCAAAAATTACATTAAAATACCATTATTCCTAGGAATAGGTTTAGTCATTCTTTATTTGGCTTCTAAAGACATCCCGTTAGAAAAAATATGGGTCATCATTCAGTCTTCGGATAAAGTATGGGTGCTGGCCTCTGTGGTCATGGGTTATGTGGCAATAGTCGCTCGGGGATTAAGGTGGTCTAACTTATTAGAGCCTATGGGGTATTTCCCTAAAAAGTGGAATAATATCCATGCTGTAGCATTGTCATATTTTGTGAGTTTAGTAATCCCTAGGTCCGGAGAAATAGTCCGGTGTACTGCTGTAAACCAGGTAGAAAATATTCCTGTAGACAAACTCTTCGGAACTGTAATCTTAGAAAGAGTGATCGATACGTCTATTCTTTTAATGTTTGTAGGAATGGCTTTTTTACTGAACTATGACATCTTTACTTCCTTGTTTGAGATTACCTCTAGGGATGCTGATAGCACCTCTTCAGAGGTCAACTTAATTTGGATTTCACTATTTACTCTAATAGCAGCTGTAGTTATCTTGTTTTTGCTCAGAAAAAAAATAATGTCCACTGCATTATGGAGTAAAATAAAAAGTTTCTTAGAGGGCATGAGGGAAGGGTTTCTCTCTATTAAGAAAATGAAAAAAAAAGGTCAATTTATCTTCTTTTCCCTGGTTATTTGGGCTATGTACTACTTAAGTATGATGGCAATGCTAAAAGCACTTCATATGGATTCTTACTGTTGGAATGAAAGCCTATTCTTAGTCGTAGCTGGAGGGTTAGGAGTGATTATCCCTACTCAAAATGGAATAGGAACCTATCATTTACTCATAAAATATGGGGTGTTAGTTCTGGCCTCAGCGTATGCTTTTTATCCTAGTCTGTCTCAGTTAGAAATCCAAGAAATCGGGCTTTCCCTGGCTTGGCTTCAATGGGGCGCTCAAACCATAATGATGATAATAGCTGGAATATTTGCTACTATTGCTTTCGCGGTGCAACGTAAAAAAAACAATGCTTCAACTTAAAAACATATTACCAAAAATTAACCAGCTTAAAGCTGAAGGGAAATCGATAGTTTTCACCAACGGATGCTTTGACATCCTGCATGCGGGGCATGTTGATTACCTTCACGCAGCTGGCCAATTAGCAGATTGTTTGGTAGTAGCGGTAAATTCTGATGATTCTGTAAAACGCCTAGAGAAAGGTACTGAGAGACCTGTAAATTCTGAAGAAAATAGACTAAAGCTTATTTCTGCACTAGGCTTCGTCCACATTGCATTTATTTTTAATGAAGATACTCCTCTAAATTGCATAGCTGAAATTACACCCGATATTTTAGTGAAAGGAGCTGATTATGACCCGAAACAAACTGATCATAACGCTAAAACTTATATCGTAGGCTCCAAGGAGGTGTTGTCTTATGGAGGAGAAGTCTCTGTGGTAGAATTAACTGAAGGGTTTTCGACTACACTTCTCATAGAAAAAATAAAGAAAGCTTACTAGTCTTTAGGCTTATCTGCACAAAGTTCTACTAGTACACCATTAGAAGATTTAGGATGCATAAAAGCGATGATTTTATCATCCGCGCCAGTTTTAGGCACGTCATGTATCATTTTATACCCCTTTCCCTTAAGTTCTTCTATTTTTTTCTGAATGTTTTCTACATGAAAAGCTATGTGGTGAAGACCTTCACCTTTCTTTTCTATAAATCTAGCTATAGGACTATCCTCTGAAGTAGCCTCTAAAAGTTCGATTTTGGTCTCCCCAAGCTGAAAAAAAAGCGTGTTTACATTCTCAGATATTACTAACTCATTCTTATAAGATTCTGTTCCTAAAATATCCTGGAATATTATCTCTGAATCGTTGATACTTTTGACCGCTATACCTATATGCTCTAATTTATTCATACGGCTAAAATAAATTTTAATGAAATAGAAAGCCGGGGTTAAATGGAGTAAGTTCTATCTCTTTCTAATCTCCTTACCTGAAATTTTCTCGTAATTGAGATAGTAAATGTGTTTATCTAACTCAAAGGTATCCAGAGAGGCACTCCCCATATAGTATTTTTGTTTTAATCGAATCGTATTCTCACCCAATGGTGAATTTAAGCTCACCTCTTAAGTGCACAGATTAGTGTTTCTTTCGTCTAGCTGAATTTTGAGGCATAAAAAAGCCCGATTAACACATTATCAATCAGGATTTTAAATATTTACTAGGTAATGACTATCTTCTAACTTGAAGCTTTTCAGTGATTATTTCTTCATTTACTAATACACTTAGCGTATAGAATCCAACAGCATATCCACTAAGATCTATCTGCTTTCCATCTGTAAGAGAAAGCTCTAGAATGGTTTTCCCTTGAGCATCTAATAGCTTTCCTGGAAAAGTTCCAGCAGGTAATCCTGCTAAAGTAAGCACATCCGACACAGGGTTAGGAAACATCCTTAATTGAACAGCGACATCAGATTCTCCGATTCCGTTTGCGCTAGCAGCAACATGTGCATAAACCAATCCTAATTCTCCACCAGTAGTAGCTATTACTACGTAATCATGATGAACATCTGTACTTTCAGTAAGAATAGCCAGTCTCTGCACATAGTCTAATGTTGTCTCATTTTCTAATCTTATTGGAGGAGTAGCATTCACACCATCATTTAGTAATGCCATAGACGGCTCACTTGCTATAGATACAGACTCTCCATCGGTATTAGTATATACGTTTATATCAATGCTAGCCTCTAGCATTTGAATAAATTCCTCGAAAGAAATCAGTGCGCTCCCATTTAAATCAGTTTGAGACGCCTCTTCACTCAATCTAGCTATCATTAACCCATAAACTTCAGTATAAGACTCTGTTTCCGCCAGACTAGCTTCCACTATTTCCACAGCTTTAGCATTGGATTCTTCCATTGAAGAAGTTTGAGCAAAAATACTTCCGATGGCAAGTATGGCTCCTATAGTAAATGTGGTTCTTTTCATTATTCAGGAATTAAATTTTTTTCTTCGTTGATTATTAGGAAATGTAATATACGAAATATTTTGCGTTTGCATAAAATGACATAATAAGAATAATACATATTCACTAATACAAATCGTCTGTTTTCGTTATTCGTATGAGACCTCACTCTACTTATCTAACAATTTAAATCCTCTTCCGTGAACATTTAAAATTTGGATTTTCTCATCAGCTTTTAAATGTTTCCTGAGTTTGGCAATGTAAACGTCCATACTTCTTCCATTAAAATAATTATCATCGCCCCAAATCATATTTAAAGCGTGATTTCTTTCTAGCACACCGCTTTTGTTTTTGCAAAGCAAGTATAACAACTCGTTTTCTTTAGTAGTAAGCTTAGTATCTGTATCTGGCGAAACTAATTTCTGCTTGTTGTAATCAAACTCATACTTCCCTATAGTGTGTGTTTTAGTTTCATCTCCAAGCTCCGGTATAGAAGATGTTCGTCTTAAAATCGCATTAATCCTAACCAGTAATTCATCCATACTGAATGGCTTGGTCATGTAGTCATCTGCTCCAGCTTTAAACCCCTCTAGTGTATCCTCAGTCATCGTCTTGGCCGTTAAGAATAAAATAGGAACTTGTTTATTTATTTGTCTTATCTCTTTAGCTAGAGTAAATCCGTCTTTCTTAGGCATCATTACATCGAGGATTAAAAAATCATACGACTGCAGATTAAAGATCTTTAGACCCTTTTCTCCATCTGTGGCCAGTTTAGTTTCGAAACCTTTAGCTCTTAAATAATCAGATAATAATGAGCCTAAATTAGGATCGTCTTCTACAAGTAAAATTTTAATGGTGCTTTTCATATTTCTTCGGCATTACTATGGTGAATTTACTCCCTTTTTTAAGTTCGCTGTCTACAGCTATTTCCCCATGATGTTTTTCTACTATAACTTTCACATAATTTAGCCCGAGACCAAATCCTTTTACATCATGGACATTTCCTGTTGGAACGCGATATAATTTATCAAATATTTTTTTCTGGTTTTCCTTTGAGATTCCTATTCCATTATCTACTACTTCTATCTCTATTCGCTCCTCAGAACTTCTAGTCTTCAGCCTTATAATGGGTTTTGCAGGGGAATACTTTATAGCATTATCTAACAAATTGTACACCATGTTTGTCAGGTGCACTGAATCACCATCCATGAAGGGTGTTTGAGGATCAAGATCAACCTCTATTGTTCCCTCATACTTCTTCACTCTGATCGCTAAATTTCTACAGACGCCTCTTACTAATTCATTCACATCTAGTTTATTAACCTTAAATGGCATTTCTTCTGAATCTAAAAGGGCTGAGCGAAGTACATTTTCTACTAGCACCCCTAATCGCTTATTTTCCGAATTAATCATATTCACGAAAGAGTATGCATGTTTCTGTGCTCCCATCATATCGGGATCTTTAAGCGCTTCGCAAGCCAATGAAATCGTACTGATTGGGGTTTTTAATTCGTGGGTCATATTATTAATGAAGTCGTTCTTCATTTCTGAGAGTTTTTTCTGCTTGAATATGGTTTTAAAACTAAATATGAAAGCAACTATTACTGCGAGGATAATTATTCCTGACATAACCAATAAAGTCCACATGGACTGAAACAAATATTGTTTCTGCTTGGGAAACAAGATCTTTAAAAAGTAGGTTTTATTCGATAGGTTCTTAGGAAAAAGTTTAGCCGAATATGTGGCATAACTAGCCTTTAATTTATCTGAACAATGTGCAGCATTTTCCCCTAGCAGAAATACCTCGTTTCGGGCGTCAAATACACCAAAAACATATGCAGTTCTGATCGCTCGCTCTTTTAATCCGCCTTTAATTAAACTGTCTATTATTTCTAGATCTATCCTGCTTTCTATACCCTTTCCTATTTGGATTGATACGTTTCCTCCTAAAATATCTTCTAAGAATTCTGACTGTTTTAAAATTTCTGATTGTTCCTTCCCGAATTTTCCCATCTCCTTTTGAAGAAGAGCATTGGCTTTTTCTTCAGTAACCATGATATCCTCAGAATAACCTATGGTTTCAGATTGGACTGCCTTACCCTCTAGTGTATTTTTAAACTCTATCTCCAGACCAATCTCACTGCTAGCCTGTATCTCTATAAGGAATGGTTCTGATGTTTCTCCCATTCCTATTCTTTCTAGGTTTTCCTTTTTCTCTAACTCTAGGACTACATCATCCAGCACGGTATTTATCTCATGCTTAAACTCTGTTTCTCTCAGGTTCATGGAATTCACTATCCAGAACAATTGTAACGCCACCATTCCAGCGAGAACACAAGTGATTAGGATAATAAATATTTGAATAACTCTTTGACTCAACTGACTAATAATAGATATATCTCGCAAGATGGTGAATTAACAAGATGCTCGATATGGCTTTAACATTCATTAGTGCTATTATGTTCTGTAGCTTAACCAAATTTAACGCGCAGAGCGCCAAAATGCTATTTTATAGGCTGAGGCTATTGAATACCTGCCAAGAAGTCCGTATTTTTGCATCCCTTTAAAAAAACAGAAATGGCCACTGACATGAAAATTTTCTCAGGTACCGCATCTCTTGGGCTAGCGAAGCAAATAGCATTGAGTTTTGGCGTTCCTTTGGGCGATGTTTCTGTTCAAAGGTTTAGCGATGGCGAGTTTCAGCCTTCTATAGAAGAAACTGTACGGGGGAAAATAGTAGTAATAGTTCAATCTACGGCTCCTCCAAGTGATAATTTATTCGAGCTATTGTTAATGGTAGATGCCGCTAAAAGAGCTTCTGCAAAATCCATAGTGGCTGTAATGCCTTACTTCGGATTCGCTAGACAAGATAGAAAGGATAGACCAAGAGTCGCTATAGGGGCCAAGTTAGTGGCTAATTTACTAACTGCGGCTGGAGTGAATAGGTTAATAACTATGGATTTACATGCTGATCAAATCCAAGGGTTCTTCGAAGTCCCTGTCGACCACTTATTTGCAAGTACTATTTTCTTGCCCTACTTAGAAAGTATTAGAACTCCAGATATGATAATAGCTACTCCAGATACAGGAGGGACTAAAAGAGCTAATGCATACGCCAAGTATTTAAATATAGATTTAGCTATTTGTTACAAGCAGAGAAAAGTAGCTAACCAGATAGAAAATATGACCGTAATTGGTGACGTAGAGGGAAAAGACGTTGTACTAGTAGACGATATGGTGGACACAGCGGGCACCTTAACTAAGGCCGCTGATATGATGATGGAGCATGGCGCTAAAAGCGTAAGAGCCATAATTACACACGGAGTATTAAGCGGTCCTGCTCATGAGAGAATAAGAAATAGTCAGTTGACCGAGATTATAGTAACGGACAGTATTCCGTTAAAAGAGGAAAACGAAAAAATAAAGGTAATAACCGTGGCGGATTTATTCGCTAATGTTTTAAAAAGCCTAAACAATAACGAGTCAATAAGCTCGAACTTTATAATAGTATAATATTAAAAATTAAATCAAATGAAAAAAGTATCATTGAGCGGTTCTTCTAGAGAGAGCGTAGGGAAAAAAGATGCTAAGGCTCAGAGAAGAGCTGGAAATGTTCCTGCTGTAATTTACGGCGGAGACAAGCAAGTGCACGTCTTCATTAACGAGATAGCGCTAAAAAAAATCGTTTATTCTCCAAATGTATATCAGATAGAATTAGAGATTTCTGGTTCCATAACTAACGTAATTATTCAAGATATCCAATTCCACCCAGTTACCGATAGAATAGTACATGTAGATTTCCTAGAGTTAGTAGCTACTAAGGAAGTAAAGATTGGTCTTCCTGTAAGAACTTCAGGTTTATCTGAAGGAGTCGTAGGTGGTGGGCGTTTAGCTATGAATTTCAGAAAGTTAAACTGCAAAGGTTTGCCTTCTGCTTTCCCAGAAGAGCTTGTTTTAGACATTACAGCATTAAACATAGGTGATTCTATTAGAGTAAATTCTGTAGATCTAGATGGACTTACTTTACTTCACCCAGAGAATGCTGTAGTATTAGCTGTGAAGAGAACTAGGGCTGCTATGTCTGCTGATTCTGAAGAAGGTGAAGAAGGTGAAGAAGGTGAAGAAGGTGAAGAAGGAGCAGAAGCCGCTGCTGAATAACCTAAATTGAAGAATGAAGTATTTAATAGCTGGGTTAGGAAATCCAGGATATAAATATGAAAAGACACGCCACAACATTGGCTTTATAACATTGGATGCCTTAGCTAAGGCATCCAATGTTTCTTTTAAGACGGCTAAACTTGGAGAAATCACCAAGCATAAACACAAGGGGAGAACCCTTATTCTACTCAAGCCGAATACATTTATGAATTTGAGCGGAAAAGCAGTACAGTACTGGCTTGCCAAAGAGAAAATTCCTCTTGAAAACCTTCTAGTAGTGACAGACGATTTAGCGCTTCCTTATGGCAGTGTGAGAATGAGAACAAAAGGAAGTGATGGTGGGCATAACGGACTGAAAGACATTCAATTGATTCTTAACACGTCGCATTACCCAAGAATACGTTTCGGAGTAGGGAGTGAGTTTAAACAAGGAAGGCAAGTGGATTATGTGCTCGGAGAATGGAATGAAGAAGAAGCTAACCTACTGCCTGAGAGATTAGAACATCTCACAAAGATGATAAAAAACTTTACTACTATAGGAGCAGCCAGAACAATGAGCGAGTTCAATAATAAATAAGCCTTCGTTTTTCAATGAAAGCGATCTGTTCAATATTGCTGAGTTTTCATTTATTGTGGCAATTAAAGTTATTCATTTAACTGAGTGGTACAGGAAAAAATTCAGGAAAAATGCTTGTTTTTAGAATAGCTCTTCATCGCCCTTTATGGAATCCTCGTAACCTTGATCTATGAAAATGGGCTCGCGGTGCAATGCAGAAGTAGCTAGAAAGTCAGCTCGCTCATTCATTTCATTACCAGCATGCCCTTTTACCCACTGAAATTTTACATCATGCCTGTCATAAACAACTAAAAATCTCTTCCAGAGGTCTGAGTTTTTTTTACCCTTAAAGTTCTTTTTCACCCAACCAAATACCCAGCCTTTTTCTACTGCCTGAACCACATATTTAGAGTCAGAATAAATGAGCACATCGCAGCCTTCTTTCGTAAGAAGTTCCAGAGACCTTATGGCTGCTAACAGCTCCATTCTATTATTGGTGGTGAGTTTGAACCCTTGGTTTTCCTCCTTTTTATGCTTGCCAAATTGCAGAATAAGACCGTACCCTCCCTTGCCCGGGTTTCCGCTGCACGCTCCATCTGTATGTACAATTACTTTAAGCATTACTCAAAGATAGTTGGTGCATATTTTTTATTTCTAGAATAAGAGGGATGAATCCTATTATATCGATTACAGCAAAAAGCGCCATAAAACAGGCGAGAAATTGACCTATATCAAAATTCATCATTTATCAATTTTTCTATAACTAGCGAATAATGTTCGTGTTCCAAAGCTTGAACTTTTTGAGCGATGTCTTTTGCGGAATCGTCTTCTGAAATAGCCGTAGCAGCTTGAAATAAAACTCGGCCTTCATCATAAACTTCGTTTACTAGATGAATAGTAATTCCCGTCTCCTTTTCTCCTGCCGCTTTAACTGCCTTATGCACATTCACTCCATACATACCAGCACCTCCATACTTAGGCAATAATGCTGGGTGAATATTGATAATCGCATTTTTATAGACCGACAAAACTTCTGAAGGGATCAGCTTGAGGTAACCTGCTAAAACTACATAATCCACTTCTTCAGCTTTTAGTTGTTCTAGTAGCTCTTCATTACTCTCGAAGAAATATGCTGACTGATCTCTGTCGATGAATTTTTCAAGTACTCGAGCATTCATCTT
>DDEI01000066.1:0-56426 GCA_002336675.1 Flavobacteriales bacterium UBA1958
CCATTTACGTCTCCAGAGGCCATCTTAGGACCATTCCGAGACTCTCTGTGAGGAAGCAAAATTTCATTTTCCCAATCGTTGAAATCATTTTCTTTATGAGTGATTTCTAATCCAATGGACTGGGCAACTCTTTTGAAAGAGGGCGCTTGGAAGTCATACACTTTAAGAGATTGTCTTTTGGATTCAGTTTCATTGATAATTAACTCCTGATTGGTTGAGATATCGAATTTCTTAACACTAGAACCGTCTTGAAAAATGATGAATAGGCTATCTATTTTTTTACATTTCCCTAATCCAAAATTGAATTTATCTTCTACGCTAGATTGATAGCCTCTTGTGGGAGAAAGCTCCTTGTAGTGCTTCTTTCCGTTTGAGAATACGATCGCTTTACTATTTAGTCCCCTGGTGTTTTTCCCTTTTCCTTTTACTTTGATTGAGATCCAATTATTCCCAGTGGTGAGATTCTCATATAAAAAGGGTTCTTCTTCATTGTTATTTACGACTAAATCCAAATCACCATCATTATCTAAATCACCATACGCCGCTCCGTATGAAAATGAGGGATGGCTGGTGTTCCAATCTTCAGACTTGTTTGAAAACGTAAAGTCTCCGTTATTGGAGTACAGATAATTGGAAATCTTAGTACTAGGTGTTTTATTGGCTAGTTCGAACAGGTCAATTCGCTCATTATTTTTTAATAACTTATCGAATTCTTGACTAAAGTCATTATTCCTTATATCTCGGTTGATTCCATTGGTGATAAAAATATCATTCATGCCATCATGATTATAGTCTTCTATCAATACCGACCAGCTCCAGTCTGTACTGGATACTCCTGCCATTTGAGCAATATCTGAGAAGAATCCCGTACCATTATTCTTTTGAAGAACATTAGTCATGTATTGATAGTTGTATCCTTTAGAAACATAATTGAAAAATGTTTCTGTGGACATGGAAGGCATATTGGTCTTAGATCTGTAATGACTTTCCGACTGCATGTCTAAAACACAAAGATCTGATAGTGCATCATTGTTTATGTCTCCAGCGTCAACTCCCATAGCAGTATTGGAAGTGTGCTTAAAGTTCTGGTCAAGCTTATTTGTGAATGTTCCATTCCCATTATTAATATAATAGTAATCGGGTTTTTCATAATCATTAGCGACATATATGTCTGTTAAGCCATCATGATTTAAGTCTTGGGTGATTACCCCTAATCCAAAAGAAAGAGCATAAACACCAGCTTCAGCTGTTATATCGGTAAACGATGACCCGTCATTTCTTAGTAACCTATCAGTGCAGAAATCCGGAAACGCTGAAGTTGAATATTTTACTTTTTGCTGAAGATTATTAGAGGGCGAGTTTAAAAGGAATACGTCCAAGTCTGAATCACCATCATAATCAAAGAAAGATGCTTGCGTGCTGTAGCTATCATTGTCCAGTCCAAAAGCGTGGGCTTCTTCACTAAAGGACATACCGCCTTTGTTAATGTATAATTTGTTTTTTCTAAGCTCTGCTTGTTCTTTGTCTTTACCCCAGTGAGTCTTACTTACATAGATATCTAACAAGCCGTCACCATTAACATCTGCCATGGTAACTCCGTTAGACCAGGAGACTTCTTCTTTGATTAATTGTGGAGTTACATCTTGGAACTTTAAGTTTCCGAGATTTTTATAAATAGCATCGCTTGTTTGATTGCCGGTAAAATAGATATCTGGAAGTCCATCATCATCTAAATCCCCAATGGAAACACCTCCACCGTAAAAAAAAGCGTCCCACGTTAAGTGATTTACTTCTTCTGACTCAATTATGTTATTTTTAAATGTTATACCGCTTTTTGCTGAGGGGATTATAGAAAACCCCATTTCTTCTTCTGGTTTAATGGTGTTTTTTGAAGTGTTTTTTTTCTCTTCAGAGCATGCTGATAAGAGAGAAATCAGAAAAACTATCGAAACAAATGACTTAATCATACATCAAATTTAAAAACATTCGCTAAAGTGAAAGGTTAAATAAATCTTCTCCGCGTATGTTGTTGTGCCGTTTTAATTTTTTAGGTCTATTATTTAATTAATTTCACTTTGTTGTGCTTTTAATTAGATCCAATAGGGGGAGCGTAGATTTTTCAGCGTGTAAAGGACTGATCTTTATTCACTTTTTGCTTTCGGTGAGATACTGCTTAAGTCGGTTCCGATGTTAAGCCGGCTTGAGAAACAGAATAAAATCGCATTAGGATTCATATCATGTATCACTTTAAGTTCTAATAAACTTTCCATTGTTATTTGATTAATGGCTTTTAGTAACCATATTTGTGGTATAAATTTATTAGTGATACTTAAAAAAATTCAAATGAAAAAAATTCTACAATTTACTGTATTGGCTTTAGCACTTATGGTGTCTTCTTTAGTCTCTGCACAGCTTGCCTCAGGAACAATCGCTCCTGATTTCACAATTACTGACCTTGACGGGACAGAGCATAACCTTTACGATTATTTAGATGAAGGGAAAACAGTTATTCTTGATTTCTCTGCCACATGGTGTGGGCCTTGTTGGTCTTATCACACAAGTGGTGTGTTAGAAGAACTATATGTTGATTACGGCCCAGATGGAACTGATGAATTAATGATTATTATGATTGAGGGAGATAGCGAAACTCCAGTTGCTGATTTATATGGTGGAGGCGGTTCAGTAGGTAATTGGGTTGAAGGAACTCCTTATCCTATCGCTGACGATGGAGATGAAAGTGTATCTTCTGCTTATGCAATTGGATACTTTCCTACAATGTATACTATTTGCCCAGATAGAGTTATTACTGAAACTGGTCAAATAACTGCTGAAGCGCATCACGCGTTTTTCGATTTAAATTGTGCGGTTGCAGTTGAAGGAGGAGATGTTGCTCTGTCTAATGTAAATGGTTCTTCGGCTGTTTCATGTGGAGAGGTTGCATTAGGAACCACATTAAGAAATTTAGGAACTGACCCTATCACTGCAGCTACTGTTACAGCGACTATCGATGGAAATGTTGTAGCTACGGAATATTGGAATGGTTCTCTAGCTACTTACGGGATGGAGTTTGTGGATATGGGAACATATCCTACTTTTGATGATGTTGTGGTAACTTATGAAGTAACTACTTCTGGAGAAGATTTAGTAGCGGATAATAATATGGTAGAAGTAGAAGCTTTAGGCGCAGTGCTAGCTTCTAATACCGTAAGAGTAGAGATTTATACAGATTTATATGCTGGAGAAACTTCTTGGGAACTTTTAGATGGAAATGGAGCTACTTTAGCTTCTGACTCATACGAGTTCGGGACAGATGACACATTCGGGGCTGGGGGTCCAGATGCAAATCAAACTTTCCTTTACGATGTAGATTTAGGTTCTGCTGCTGATTGTTTTACTTTCAATATTTATGACTCATATGGAGACGGTATAGTTTTCCCTGGAGCAACAAGCCAAACTGTTTTCGGTTATTCTATTGAAAGACAAAATGAGCCTTTCGTGATAGCTTCAAATGATGGACAGTTCGAAACTGAAGCAAACTCAGCTTTAAGAACAGATGTAACTTCTGGAGTTAATGATTTAGATGCCAAGTTTGGGTTTTCTGTATATCCTAACCCTTCTAATGGATTAGCTCAGATTAACTATTCTTTAGTTGAGGCTGGAAGAACTGTTTTAGAGGTGACTAACACGCTAGGTCAGAAAGTTATTTCTGAAGACTTCGGAGTTCAAACCTCAGGTTCTAATATCTTCAATTTAGATTTATCTTCTGAGAATGCAGGTGTTTACTTTGTAACACTTACGTCTAACAACAATGTGATTACTGAAAAAGTAACAATCACTAAGTAAGATATAAAGAGTATTTAAGAATCAGCAGTTTGGTATGCATTTTGTCTATCATCTGCTGATTCTTTTTTATAAAAACATTAATTCATATGAAAAACCTTATTATTAGCCTTATGGCTTTGGTCTTAATGTCAGCTTCTATGGGAGGCGGAGCTAAAATTCCTTCAGTTAAACTTAAAGATATCGATGGTAATTCTGTTAATACAGCAGAACTTAGTAACGATGGTAATCCAATGGTAATTAGTTTTTGGGCTACTTGGTGCGCGCCTTGCAAAAAGGAATTAAACGCTATCCATGAAGTGTATGAAGACTGGCAAAATGAAACGGGAGTGAAAGTGATAGCTGTATCTATAGATGATGCTAGAAGTGCTACCAGAGTGAAGCCTTATGTAGATGCTCAAGGTTGGGATTTTGAAGTCCTTATGGATACCAACGGAGACTTTAAAAGAAGTTTAAATGTAAATAATGTACCTCAGACATTTCTTATAGATGGAAATGGCGATATCGTTTGGACTCATAGTGGATACTCACCAGGTGATGAGTACGAACTTTTAGAAGAAATAGAAAAACTTTAATACTCTCTAAAGGCAAAGAATGAAACCACTTTTGTCTTCTTACTCCAACCTTTAAAATCAAAAACCTTATAGGATGAAGAAGTATATTCTTTCTCTAATTGCAGTTTTCAGCTGTCTCATATTTATCGCTCAAGAGCAGAATGATGAACTTCAAATTAGCGGAAATTTTCAAGTTTTGGCGCAATCTTACAACGAGGACTCTTTAATTCGAGCTGATGTTCCAGATGAGTTAATGACCTTAAATTCTTTCGCGAATATTATAGCGAGAAAAGGAAATTTTCAGGCGGGCTTAAGGTATGAGAGTTACCTTCCTTCGCAGCTAGGTTATCCAACAAATTTTAAAGGATCTGGAATAGGGTATAGATTCGCTTCATACAAGGATGATGGAATCGCTATCACTGTGGGAAATTTTTATGAGCAATTCGGAAACGGTTTAACCCTTCGAAGTTTCGAGGATAGAAACTTAGGATTAGAGAACGCTTTGGATGGTGTTAGAGTGGCAATAGAACCGATAAAAGGGTTCACAGTAAAAGGAGTCTATGGAAAAATGAGATTAGACTTCGACGGAAGAATTATAAACTCAGAAGGATTTGTAAGAGGAGTAGACGGAGAACTTTCACTGAATGAAGCTATAAGTGGATGGGAGGATAAGAAGACAAAGATTACGCTAGGAGCGAGTTTTGTGAGTAAATTTCAGGCTGATGACAGACTGGATTTAAATCTTCCTGAGAACGTAGGGAACTATTCAGGAAGAATAAATGTAATACACGGAAACTGGCGAATGATGGGAGAGGTCGCTGAGAAAATCAACGATCCTTCTGCTGACAATTCATTTATCTTTAATAAAGGAATAGCCATGTTAGGTAATCTTACCTACTCTCAAAAAGGATTTGCTATTAGTGGAGATTTAAAGTACATCGATAATTATAGCTACAGAGCAGACAGAGCTCTTCAAGGAATAGCGCCCTTCATTAACTTTCTACCAGCGCTAACTAAACAGCATAGTTATATGCTGGCTAGTCAATTTTATGCTTATGCTACACAGCCTACTGGGGAGTTTGCATACATGGGTGAGGTGAGTTATAAATTTAAAAAGGATACTCCATTAGGGGGTAAGTATGGGACTCAAATTAATTTGAATTATTCTAGAGCTACAGGTATAGAAAAGAATAGAGCATCAACTGAAGAGTTTTTAGAAACTGGGGTGACCTATGAGTCTCCACTTTTTAGCTCAAATGGAGAGGTTTATTTCAGTGATTTCAATGCTGAGGTTAAAAAGAAATTCAGTAAAAAAGTAAAGACTAAGTTCACATATTTCAATTTTATTTATAATAATACAATCAATCAAGGCGCTCCTTTGCTGACTGGAAAACAAGTGAAAGGAAATGTATATGCCGATGTGTTCGTAGCAGAAGCAAATATTAAAACCAAATCTAAGCAGAATCTGAGAATAGTAGCTCAAGGGCTAAGAACAAACCAGCATCAAGGAGACTGGGTATCTTTGGTCATGGAGTACACTATATCTCCTCACTGGAATTTTGCGTTATTAGATAATTATAATTTCGGAAATAAAATTGATGAAAATCAATTACACTATCCGTTAGGCTCATTAGCCTATTCTGAAGGCGCTCATAGACTTTCTTTCGAATATGGAAAAAGAAGAGCCGGTTTATTCTGCGTAGGAGGAGTGTGCAGAGTAGTTCCAGCATCTAACGGATTAACTTTAACCTTAACTAGTAGCTTTTAAAATCAATCATTATGAAAATTAAATTCATTCTATTTATTTCTATAGTTTCTTTTTTATGGTCATGTGACGAAGTAGAAAAACCTTTTTCGGATGGTATAGTTCAACCACCTGAAGGAAGTAGAAGAGTACTAATTATGGATTTTACAGGGCATAATTGCGCAGGTTGTCCCGCAGCGGCCAGAAGCGCGAGCACAACAGCAGAGGATTATCCAAATAATGTTTTTGTACTTTCTGTTCATCCAGATGTAGATGGACTAACGAATCCATTAACCGAAGTAGAAGGAGAGCCTTTCTCTACGGAATGGAGAACTCCAGAAGGTAACCTGATGCAAGGATGGTTTAATATTGAAGGTCTTCCATTTGGATCTGTAAGTGCTATTGAAGACAATGAAAACATATCATACGCTTTTGCTAACTGGAGGCCTGTGGCTGAGCAAAATATTTTTGATGAGCGCATGGTAGAATTGGAAATAGAAATAGCTTATGATTCGCTTTCTAGAGAAATAGACATATCCACTGATATAAGTTACTTTCAAGACATTGAAGGAAACCTAAACTTGATGTTGGCTGTAGTCGAGAATAATATAGAAGATTGGCAGAAAAACGGAAACGGAGTAGACCAACCCGCAGACCCTAATTTTACAGGAGGAGATATTCCTGATTACATGCATAAGCATATTTTAAGAACACATTTAAATGGCCTAGAAGGTCAGCAAGTCTCTTCTGGAACATCTGCTTCTGGAAGTTCTTTTGAATACGACAATTCTAGTGTTATAAGCTTAGACTATGTAGCAGAAGAAGTTTCTATTTATGCATACATTTACAACACAGAAACTTTAGAAATTTTAGATGTTGTGGAGAAGCATATTATCGAGTAAAGGGTATTTGGGCCTTTCATTCTTATTGACCTTAACTACTTTTTCCTTTTCAGGACTGAGTCAACTCGTTTTTTCTGGTGGAATAGAAGCAGGAGCTGCTACAAGTCAAGTTTCTGGAGACGCTCTGGCTGGTTACGATAAGTTTGGACTATCGGCAGGCCCTTATATTAGAGCAAATTTTAGTGATAAATCATCAGCTAAAATGAGCATCTTATATGTTAATAAGGGAAGTCGTAAAAACCCTGATACTGATAATGGAGATTTCAGAACATATGTTTTAAGATTAAATTATCTGGAGGTTCCTCTTCTCTATAACTATACCTATGACAAGTTTAGGGTTGAGATAGGTCTTGGTGTGGGCACATTAATTGGAAGTTTAATTGAGGAAGATGGCATAGAAAGGAATATTTTAGACCCATTTGAAAGTATTGAGCTTTCTTTTCTAGGAGGGTTAAATTATGTATTTACGGAAAACATATTTGTAAATGCCCGTTTTTCGCAAAGCATCATCCCAGTTAGAAAATCACCTAGTGTGGCTAATCCACTTTCTTTTTATGAGGCAGGTCAGTATAATTCAGTGATCCAACTGATGTTCGGATATGAGTTTTAATCCCTAAAGGGACTTAAATTCAACGCTTCTACTTCACGCCTAAAAGGAGAATACAAATCATTTACGAATTCCTCAATTTCCAATTTAGCCGCCTCATATCTGGCTCTAGCATTTTGTACCGCGAAATAAGAATTGGTTCCCTCCTCATAGGTCAAATTAACATCTGCAGCAAGTGAGCTCGCTTTGTAAAGCAAGCTGTTCAATCGAACAGTTACATGCTCATAACCAACCTCATCTCTAGGACTCATGTACCATTCTTCTAGTTTATCTATGCGTTTTACTAGTGTTTTAGTAGAATCTAGCAGAAGGACCAGAGCGGAGTCTTCTGGGTAGGCTTCTAAAAGAGTTTGAGATAATAGAAGTGATTTTCTGGCGCGTTGCAATATTTCAAATGTAGCACTGGCTTCTTCAGCTAGCTGGTTGATTCGTTCTATTCCGTTCAAGTAATTATCAGGAATATTGAACTCCATTCTCGGGTCAGACAACACTTCGACTGTAGTTTCAGATTGCAGTCCATCGTAATCAGCAGAAACGCTATAAGTTCCTGGCAGGAGGAATCCTCCACCCGCCTCATCTGCATCTCTTTCTCTAATGTTTCTGCTTGGAAATCTTTGGCCTTTGGCATCTAATCGCCACATAAACTCGTTAAACCCGTCTTTAGCATCTACTTCAAACTGGCGAATAGAGTCTCCAGCGGAAGTTAAAATAGCCACAGAAATCTTTTGGTCTTTCTTATCCAAAGAATCATTCAACGCCAGTTGATAAAAGAATTTAGCTCCACTATGCTTGTTCTCTCCTGAGAAGAAATGGTCTCCTCTAAATCGTTCTCCTTTTGGCCGAGAGTAAGTTGATTGATAGGCTTGCTGAGGTTTGAAAAGAGTAAACTCTGAATCAAATTCAGTGCTGCTTTGCAACGCTAATTCTCTAAGCGGAGTAATATCATCTAATACATAAGCCGCCCGCCCGAAAGTACCTATGATCAAGTCACCGAACCGCTCTTGGATTTTTAAATCTATAACCGAAACCGAAGGAAAATTCTCTGTCCACTGACTCCAATTCTCACCGCTATCTGTGCTTATATATAATCCATGCTCCGTGCCCATAAAGAGTAAGTCTGTCTGTACTTTGTCCTGAACTATGCAATGTGTGTAGCCTTTTATAGCCCTGTCGGACGCTATATTTTCCCACTTCTTTCCGTAATCCAAGGAATGAAATAAGTAAGTATTGAAGTTGTTTCTTCGGTAATCATTCACTGCTATAAACACCTCTCCTTGAGTTACCGGAGAAGTTTCTATTTGTGCTACCCAGGCACCTTTTGGCATTCCCTTGATTTGTATTTCATTCCATTTTTCTCCTTGATCTAAGGTGTAATGAATTCGTCCATCATCTGTGCCCACCCATACTTCATTCGCATCCATTTCAGAAGGAGAAATACATGTAATGGTTGTGAAGTTTTCTGCCTGTGTGGCATCTAGGGTTAACCCACCACTTTCAGACTGTTTCTGTTTTAGAGAATCATTGGTAGTAAGGTCTTCGGAAAGAAGTTTCCAGCTGTTCCCCATGTCTGTGGAATAGTGTAAAAACTGACTTCCCATATAAACGGCTTTAGAGTTATGAGGGTCTATAGAAATAGCTCCGTTCCAGTTATACCTTAGGGTTTTCCCTTCTGGGTGAACTGGCTGAATGCTGACCTGTTTGCCTGTATTTGTGTTTATTCTATTCACAGAGCCACCTTGATACATAGCATATGCCTGCCCGCTAGAATTTGGAACTGGAACCACATCAAAACCATCTCCGAATAAAATTTCCTGCCAGTCTTCATTTCTGATTCCATCTACATGCCATACGAATCCTGGTCCTTTCCATGAGCCATTATCCTGCATTCCGCCATAAATATTATACGGAGTTTCGTCATCTACATTTATATGGTAAAACTGTGCTAAGGGAAGGTTTCTTACAAACTCCCAACTCTTGCCTCCATCTCTGGTAATGTTCAGTCCACCGTCGTTTCCTTCTATCATAAAGTCGGAATTCTTAGGGTGAATATAAAACGCATGATGGTCTGGATGATAGGCCGGATAATCCATAATGGTACTGAATGTTTTACCACCATCGATACTTTTACTAAAGTAAGACCACAGGTTAAATAGCACGTTTTCGTTCTGCGGGTCTGCGTGAATTTCTGCGTAATAAAACGGTCGATTTCCTATATTTTCTGTAGAAACCAAATCCCAGTTCACACCTCCATCAGTAGATTTATAGAGTCCAGTTTTAGCAGATTCTATAAGCGCGTAAACTATGTCTGGATTAGCAGCAGAAATAGCCAATCCCATTCTACCTAGTGGCCCTTCAGGCAATCCATTTTTCTCTTGGTCAAGTAGTGTCCAATTATCTCCACCATCATAAGTTACATATAGCCCAGAGCCAGAACCACCAGAGTTAAACGTCCATGGCTGGCGGCCGTATTCCCACATAGCAGCGAATAGTTTGTTAGGGTTCGTAGGGTCTTGGATGAGCTCAGCACATCCTATAGAATCACTTACGAAAAGCACATTCTCCCAGGTGTCACCTCCGTCTTTGGTTCTATAGACTCCACGTTCAGGATTTGGCCCCCAAATAGAACCCATGGCACAAGCAAAAACCACATTGGAGTTTTGCTCATTGATGATCACTCTGTGAATATTTTTGGTGGCTTCCAGCCCTTTCATCTCCCAAGTCTTACCGGCATCTATAGATTTATAAATTCCACCACCGCTGGTGTGCGAATTTCTAGGATTTCCTTCTCCTGTGCCCACCCATAACTCATCTGCGTTACTCTGGTTAATGGCCACCGAGCCTATTCCCAGCAATGGATTATCATCGAAAATTGGATCCCAAGTGATTCCCCCGCTTACAGATTTCCAGACACCACCAGAAGCAGTTCCTATGTATATTACCTCAGGATTATCCGTTTCAGCATCTATGGAAGTTACTCGCCCACTCATTCCCGCTGGTCCTAAGGAGCGCATATCCATTACTGACTGGATGGTGCTGTCTATGGATTGTGCGTTAGTGTTTAGTGTTGCAACGCAGAAAAGAACTGCCGTAAATCTTACTAGTGGAAAAGTCTTAAATATCATTCTTGGTTATATATCGTATAAAGCTCCAAGGGTAAATTCCATGAAGTGGTTTTACCTTCTAGGGTCATTCCGTTTCTTTTGGCTACTTTTTTCGAAGGTAGATTATCTTCATGAATCATGGAGTACAATTTTTCTGTCAAATTGTTGTCTAATGCTAACTTTTTGAAAAGTGGTATACGACCAGTGAAGATTATTCCTAACAATATTAATGCAAATGAATCTTTTTAAAGAATAATGAACACTACTTTTGCGCCCATATGAAAAATGAATTAGAAAAATTAAGCTACAGTCTTGGAGCCAATGTAGGTGCTAGTCTAAAAGCTCAGGGAATTACAGATTTGGATTTAGAGATTTTTATGGAAGCTCTAAATGATCAAGTAATTATAGGAGATTTAAAAATGAGTCAGCAAGATATGGATGAGTTTCTTCAAGACTTTTTTGGAAAAAAACAAGCAGAACAGGCTGAAAAAGCTGGAGCTGAAGGACAGCAGTTCTTGGCTGAAAACGCTAAGAAAGATGGTGTGACTGTAACTGAATCAGGACTTCAGTATGAAGTAATGAAGGAAGGGGCAGGAGAGTTGCCTAAAGCTGCTGATAGTGTAACTACACATTACCATGGGACGTTAATTTCAGGTCAAGTGTTTGATAGCTCTGTAGAAAGAGGTGAACCAGCTACATTCCCGGTAAATGGAGTTATTCCAGGTTGGGTAGAGGCTCTTCAGTTAATGCCTGTAGGTTCTAAATGGAAGTTATTCGTTCCTTCAGATTTAGCTTATGGTGACAGAGGTGCTGGCGCACAAATAGCACCACACACTGCGTTAATTTTCGAGGTAGAGTTAATCGGAATTAACTAATTAGACTTAATAGGGTAAGACGTCTATTATTGGATGCTTAGTTCAAAAAAATAAATAGAAAGCCTGAGCATTTGCTCAGGCTTTTTTCGTTTTCTAGCATTTGCCTGATAATCCGTTAATTTAATGTTCATAAACCACACTTGTTATGAATTCTATTTTACGAAACACATTAGTGGTTATAGCTGGATTTTTTGTGGGATTTTTAGGAATGGAGGTGTTATTTCATTCTATCCTTCTTTATTCCCTCTTCCCTAGGAGTTTCTTTCAGGGGGATTAGTTGGTAATACACATTTATTAGAATTACCACATTTCATAAGTATATTTCTAGCGCATGGTTAGGAACTTTAGTAGGAGCATTCTTAGCCGCTAAGATTGCTGTTTCTAAACAGTTGTTTTTATCCATGACAGTAGGAGTGCTTTTTCTATTAGCAGGAATAGCGATAAATGCTTGGCTGAATTTTAGTCCATTGTCCTTTTCTACTATAGATATTACTTTAGCTTATATATTTATAGCATTGATAGGATGAAAGTTAGATACTCCTTTAAAGAGAAAAATTTAAAACACGTACACACATTAATGGTGTGATTCTTAACGATAGAGTCATAGCCATGTTTACGTGAGAATTTAAGAGATATAAACCCGTTATTTCCCCACAAATTAATTTATATGAAACACCTATTATCTATTTTGTTCGCTTTCTCGTTGGCAGCATGCCAATCCTCAGATGCTCCCGCCAAATCATCGCCTGAATCGATTAGTAAGCAGGAACTAAACCTAAAAGGAAAGGCCAAAGCTTATTTTGCCAGCGGATGTTTCTGGTGTGTAGAGGCTATTTTCGAAAGTGTGAATGGGGTAGAAGAGGTCTATAATGGCTATTCAGGGGGGCACACAGAAAACCCAACTTACGAAGGGTCCAATACAGGCTCAACTGGCCATGCAGAAGCTGTAGAGATTATTTATGACCCTGAAGTAGTGAGTTTCGAGACGTTGGTAGATGTTTATTTCGGGAGTCAAAACATAGAGCAAGTTAATGGCCAAGGAAATGATATAGGAAGTCAATATAGAAGTATAGCCTTTTATCAGAATATGGCAGAGAAATCTATACTAAGTAAGAAGGCTATGGATTTGATTAAAGAAGGATACAAGGTAGCTTCACAAATCGAACCTTTTGAAAAATTCTGGATGGGAGAAGACTATCATCAAGATTATGAAGCTTTGCACCCGAATCATCCATATATAAGAGCGGTCTCTATTCCTAGATTAAACGCATTTAAAGCAAAGTTTCCTGATCTTCTAGAGTAGCTTATTAATTCATTTTCACATCTTGGTCAACCTGAAAGTAAAAGCTTTTCCCTATAAGGATTGCTTTCCCTTTCATGGTGCCCTCTACTTTTATATTCATAGATTGAGAGAATAATCCTCCGATTAAAGTTTGAAGGAGACCACCTTTCATATCGGTGTAATCTCCTTCTATTTTAATGGTGTGAATCTCGTTCGACTTCCTTCCTAGAATGACTTTTCTCCTCAGTTGAGCGTCACCTACATCCTTATTATTTACATATATATCCGCATCTAAAGCTATTATAGAAACTTTGAAGTTATTCGGGTTTAAAACCTTAATGTCTACTTCAGCTTCTATGCCTTTGTCAGACATTTTCGTTATTCTTATGTCGCTCACCTCCTGGATCTCGATGTCTTTATAGACATTACATGAAGAAAACGAAAGAGCTATAAACGCTATAAAAAGGATGATTCTCATATCTATTGCTACGCAGAAACTTTACCAGTTCTTATTTTTTTAGTTCAGCATAATTCTGGAAATAAAGAGGGATGGTCTTTATTCCTTGAAAATAATTAAACAGACCGTAGTGTTCATTTGGCGAGTGGATAGCATCTGAATCCAGCCCGAACCCCATTAATACCGTTTTCACATTTAGTTCTTTCTCAAACAGCGCTACGATAGGGATACTTCCTCCGCTAGGCTGAGGTATAGGCTTTTTTCCATAGGTAGTTTCCATGGCCATACTAGCCGCTCTATATTCTGGAGTATCTGTAGGCGTAACTGCAGCTTCTCCACCATGATGCGGGGTCACTTTTACGCTAACGCTTGGCGGTGCAATAGATTCGAAATGCTTCTGGAACTTCTCAGTAATTTTCTCAGAACTTTGGTTGGGAACTAGTCTCATACTGATTTTAGCATACGCCTTAGAAGCGATTACTGTTTTAGCTCCTTCTCCGATGTATCCTCCCCAAATTCCGTTTACATCCAATGTAGGACGTACAGAGTTCCGCTCATTAGTAGTAAATCCTGCTTCACCTTCTACATCCTTAAGACCAATAGATTTTTTGTACTCACTTAAGTTAAATGGTGCTTTAGCCATTTCGTCTCTTTCTTCTTGACCTAAAACTCTTACGTCATCATAAAAACCTGGAATAGTAATATGCTTGTCTTGATTTTTTAGTGTGGCTATCATTTCACATAGCACATTTATAGGGTTAGGAACCGCGCCTCCATATAAACCAGAATGTAAATCTCTATTAGGTCCAGTAACTTCTACCTCCACATAAGAAAGACCTCTCAGTCCTGTGCAGATAGATGGAATATCATTAGCTATCACACCCGTGTCTGAAATTAAAATAACGTCACAGGCTAATTTTTCATGATTGGCGGCTACGAAAATCCCTAAATTTTCAGAACCTACTTCTTCTTCACCTTCTATCATGAACTTCACATTACAGGGCAATGAATTAGTCTCCATCATCGTCTCGAAAGCCTTTACGTGCATGTACATCTGACCTTTGTCATCACATGCGCCTCTAGCAAAAATGGCTCCTTCAGGATGAATATCAGTCTTCTTAATTACTGGTTCGTAAGGCGGAGAATCCCATAACTCGACGGGGTCTGCAGGTTGTACATCATAATGACCATAAACAAGCACAGTAGGCAGGCTCGGGTCGATTAACTTTTCACCGTAAACGATAGGATATCCAGCAGTCTGGCACAATTGTACTTTATCTGCACCAGCTTTGGTTAAGCTGGCAGCCACGAAGTCTGCCGTTTTCACTACATCTTTAGCGTAAGCTGGGTCTGCACTTACTGATGGTATTCTTAGTAAATCTAAAAGCTCCTCTAAAAATTTATCCTTATTCTTTTCTATGTAATCGTTAATCATGGTTGGCGTGTTTTGAGAATGCGAAGGTACAAATCTAAATGTGTTTTAAGTTTGGATTTTCTTCATCACTTTGTGATGATTCGAAACTTTCTGGCAGAACTAGAAAAGGCTATTTTTGCCTGAACGAAAATGAAACTTACAGATACTGAAATAGCGTTTAGAAGTAAGTCAAACGGCCAATTGAAAAAGGCTTATTGGCTTTTTAAAATGTTAGGCAACTCTTCGTTCACCAAGTTTGGAAAGGTGATGACCAACTTAGCCATTAAGCTAAGGTTACCAATGAATTGGATTATAAAACCCACTATTTTTGAGCAGTTTTGTGGCGGAGAAACGATAGCAGAATGTGCCTCTACTACGAAAGTCTTAGACGAGTATGGCATTGGAACTATTTTAGATTATTCGGTAGAAGGGAAAACCTCCGAAGATGATTTTGATGCTACTATGGCTGAAATCAAAAGAACGGTTCAAGCAGCAGCAGACAATAAGCACATCCCTTTCTGTGTATTTAAGGTAACTGGGATAGGGCAGTTTTCGGTGTTGGAAGCGGTAAATGATTTATCCCAAACTCAAGAGGCTGATTTAGTAGAATTCAAAAAGATTAAAAACAGAGTAGGTGAAATCTGTTCATTGGCTTATGAAACAGGAACTCCAGTATTCATAGATGCAGAGGAGAGTTGGATTCAGGAGACTATAGACAGATTAGCAGAGGAGATGATGGCTACCTATAATCAGGATAAAGCTGTGGTTTACAATACCGTTCAGTTATACAGACATGATAGACTGGCTTACTTGAAAAATTTGCATGAAAAATCCAAGAGTGAGAATTTCTTATGTGCAGTGAAATTGGTACGGGGAGCTTACATGGAGAAAGAGAGAAATAGAGCCGAAGAAAAAGTATATGCCACTCCTATCCAGCCAAACAAGCCCGCTACAGATAAAGATTTCAATTTAGCTTTAGAATACTGTGTGAAGCACATAGAAAAAATAGCTTTCTGCGCTGGAACGCATAACGAGAAAAGTTCCACATATCTTTCAGAATTGCTGGAGAGAAACAATATAGACCCACAACATCCGCACGCATATTTTGCTCAGTTATACGGTATGAGTGACCACATCAGTTTTAATCTTTCTAATCAGGGATACAGAGTGGCCAAATACGTGCCTTATGGCCCTGTGAAAGAAGTGCTTCCCTATTTAATTAGGAGAGCAGACGAAAACACATCCATGGATGGTCAGATAGGAAGAGAGCTGGGGTTGATTCAGTCTGAGATGGAGAGGAGGAGAAAGGCTTAAACCTACTTACAATCACAATCAAACGTTTTATCCAATCTCTGAGCCATAGAAACTACACTACTAGAATCTTTTTTTAGAATAAACCCGAACTTGTAATCTATAGAGTCACCTCTGCTCGATTGAATAATATAGGTTTTAGGGTAGCCTTTTGTTTGACTTTCCTCGAAGAGAATATCACTATCTCCTTCATCAGAAATGCAGTATAAAATATCGTCTAACTCTAGACCTTGACATTTCATTTGACAGGAAGTACTGGGAGCTACTTCTATATTGGCACTGTTTTCTCTGATCCATTTTTTTACTTGATTTCCAGGAAGCCATTTCCCGCAACCTCTTGGGCCAAAAATCATAAACACCAACGCCAATCCTATCCCCATTCCTAGGAGATATCTGATTAATCGCTGGGTAAAATTCATACTGCTACTCATTCTGCGAAGGTAGAAATTTATAGACCATAACTTATGTGTTTATAGTTCTCATTTTTCTGCGCAATCTATCAGACTTCACATTTTTTATGGCTGTGAAAAATTAAACTGTTAATAGATACAATCTCCCATAGACACATTGATTCATTAACTATATCTTGCGGTGCAATGCTAGAGGCCAAAAACATATCATTTGCTTATGATGATCAGAACTCATTTTCTTTTCCAGACTTCAAGTGTGGAGCAGGAGAGAAGAAGTTAATACTTGGAGGTTCAGGAACTGGAAAAACCACATATCTCCACCTACTTACAGGGTTACTACGTCCAAAAGAAGGGAGCGTGGTGTTCGATGGGACAGATATTGCAACGCTTAAGAGCAGAGAACTCGACCAGTTTAGAGGGAAAAATATAGGCTTAGTATTTCAGACAGCCCACTTTATAGGCGCGCTTACCGTAAAGGAGAATCTAAGGGTTCCGCTATGGCTAGGAGGGAAAAAAGGATATGATGAGCGCATTACGGAGCTGTTAGAAAGGCTGCAGATAAGTCATAAGCTGAATTCTAAAATTAAGAATCTTAGCATAGGAGAACGTCAGCGGGTTTCTATCGCTAGAGCGTTAGTTCATCAGCCAAAAATCATATTTGCAGATGAGCCTACCAGCGCGCTGGATGATAAGAATACCGAAAACGTAGTGTCACTGCTAGAGGAACAAGCTGCTCAGGAAGGGGCGGCTTTAGTGATAGTGACTCATGACACTCGATTAAAAAGCTTGTACAAAAACATCGTGGAGCTATGAACAGTTTAGGATTAAGCATAAAAAATCTCTTTGCTAAGCCATTGAACACGGCTCTTAGTCTTATTCTGCTTGCTTTCGGGGTGGGGATTATATCGTTTATGCTGTTGTTAAATAAGCAGCTCACAGACCAGTTCAATAGAAATATTCAAAAAATAGATTTCGTTTTAGGAGCCAAAGGAAGTCCGCTGCAGCTTATTCTTAGTTCAGTTTACCAGGTAGATGCTCCTACGGGAAACATCAATTATTCTGAGGTAAAAGAGCTGCTGAAAAAGCAAAAAGTACTCATAGAGTATGGCGTACCTCTGGCTTTTGGAGATAATTATGCAGGATTCAGAATAGTGGGAACAGACCATAGTTATATAGACCATTATGGTTTAGAAGTGGCAGAGGGAAAGAAATGGGAAAAAACCTTAGATGCCACTATAGGCTACAGAGTAGCAGATAAGTTGGGTTTAAAAATAGGAGATACATTTTTTAGTAGCCATGGCTTAGCCGAAAGTGATGATGTGCATGAAAACGCCACATTTACTGTGGTAGGAGTTTTTAAACCTAGTGGCACCGTGGCTGACCAATTAATACTGACTGAAATCAGCTCTTTATGGTCTGTGCATGGATTACAAGACTTGCCTGAAGATGAGCAGGAAATCACCTCGGTATTGCTTAAGAAACGCTCAGTGATGGCCAATGTGATGCTGCCTAGCATTCTTAAAGATTCTAAAATTCAGATAGCCATGGCAGCATCTGAGAAGAACAGGTTGGAACAAAATTTTGGAGTAGGAAAAGATGTGGTGACATGGCTAGCATATATTATTATTTTCATTTCATTCATTAGTGTGTTTATCTCTCTGTTTAACTCGTTAAAGGAGCGGAAATACGAGCTAGCTATCCTCAGAACCATGGGTGCTACTCAAGGTAAACTCTTCATGATTATTATTATGGAAGGAGTGGTGTTGGCTTTCATAGGATTGATATTAGGTTTGGGCTTAGGGCGTATAGCGCTGTACTTTATGAACTCTAGTCTAGAGAAGAGTTTTCATTATGACATTCTAGAATTGAATCTGTTACCACAAGAATGGGCACTAGCAGGAGCCACTATTTTAGTAGGAGTCTTAGCCGCTTTCATTCCAGCGTTGCAATCTATCCGAATAGACATTTCTAAGACGCTTTCAGAAAATTGATTTTTGAGACTTTACAGTTTAAGAGTAACTTTGCGTTAGAATGGTATTCTATTTGCCATTGCTACGCCAAACCGGAAAAGATTATTTAATCATGTTAAAATCAATAACACTCGTATTTATTTCATTCTTCGCAGCTAACTCTGTGAACTTATCAGACGTGGACGCCAAGGAACTTTCCTGGGCTACACTGGCAGATGTGGAATATAAAGATGTGTATTTAGAAGAATTAGATGCTTGGTTTTGGCAGCCAGAGTTTGGTGATGCTGTAAAAGAATACAGCGGGGAGCAAGTGTATATTACTGGTTACATGGTTCCTGTAGATGTGTCTACAGATTATTTCGTTCTCTCTAGATATCCTTTTGCACAGTGTTTTTTCTGTGGAAATGCAGGTCCTGAATCAGTAGTGGATTTAAGGATGAAAAAAGAAGGCAGAAAATTTAAGCAGGATGAACGTCTAACTTTTACAGGTAAATTAAGACTAAACGAAACAGATGTTTACGAGCTTAATTATATTCTGGAAGAGGCTATTGAGAATAAGTAATAAAGTTTAATTAGGAGCTGAAGGGCAACGTAATCCTATACTTGAACCTTCTTATTCATCATGACTCATGATGTCATGGCCGCCTTTAAGCAGGTATTGGTCTCTTTTAAATAACTTCATATCTTCATCTACCATTTCTTCCACTAGCTGCTGAAGTGTGTAAGTAGGTTTCCAACCCAATTCTTTTTCTGCTTTAGAAGCATCTCCTACTAAAAGTTCTACCTCTGCAGGTCTGAAATACTTAGGGTCTACTTCTACCAGTGTTTTTCCAGAAGCTACATCTATCCCTTTTTCATTTTCTCCAGAACCGGCCCATTTTAGAGTGATGCCAGCTCTAGTAAATGCCTTATCTACGAATTCTCTCACGGTTACCATAACACCAGTAGCGAGCACATAATCATCAGCAGTTTCCTGCTGAAGCATTCTCCACATTCCCTCTACGTAATCTTTAGCATGTCCCCAGTCTCTTTTGGAATCTAGGTTTCCTAAGTAAAGCTTATCTTGAAGACCCAGTTTTATTTTGGCAGCAGCTCTTGTGATTTTTCGAGTTACGAAAGTCTCACCTCTGAGCGGAGACTCATGGTTAAATAAGATTCCGTTACACGCGAAATATCCATAAGCCTCTCTGTAATTTTTAGTAATCCAAAAAGCATAAAGCTTGGCTACTCCATAAGGACTTCGGGGGTAAAAAGGAGTAGTTTCTGACTGAGGAACTTCTTGAACTTTACCGTAAAGCTCCGAAGTAGAAGCTTGGTAAAATTTAGTTTTCTTTTCGAGTTTACAAATTCTAATCGCTTCTAAAATTCTAAGAACACCAGTAGCATCTGCATTGGCTGTATACTCAGGCATATCGAAAGACACTTGAACATGGCTCATGGCAGCCAGGTTGTAAATTTCATCTGGCTCTATTTCTTGAACCAGTCTGATGAGATTAGTAGAGTCGGTTAAATCCCCATGATGAAGAAAAAAGTTAATGCCTTTTTCATGCTGGTCTTTATATAAATGGTCGATTCTGTCTGTATTAAACATAGAAGACCTTCTCTTCAAGCCATGAACTTCATATCCTTTTTCTAGGAGTAGTTCAGCTAAATACGCACCATCTTGGCCAGTGATTCCAGTAACAAGGGCTTTTTTCTTCATGAGACAAATGTAAGGAAGTGTGTTAAACGCCTTGGATTTGGTGATTTGAAGTTTTTTTAAACCTCTTCAATCCGACTTTTAACTTAACTTTCTAGGCCTCCATTTGAAGTTCAGTAAGGTGATGGTAAATCCCATCTTCTATAGCTAGCAGCTCTTCGTGCGTTCCTTCCTCTTTGATCTCCCCTTCTGACAGAACTAATATTTTATCAGCATTTCGGATAGTAGATAAGCGGTGGGCTATGATGATGCTCGTTCTGTTTTCCATTAATCTATCTAAGGCATCTTGAACTAGTCTTTCAGATTCGGAATCTAACGAGCTGGTGGCTTCGTCTAATATTAATATTTCTGGACTTTTTAGCACAGCTCTAGCGATGGCTATTCGCTGTCTTTGCCCTCCGGAAAGTTGCACCCCTCTTTCTCCTACCATGGTGTCAAACCCATCAGGGAATTGTTTGATAAAGTTCAGTGCGTTTGCTTTTCTAGCAGCCTCTGTAATTTCTTCTTGACCAGCTTCAGGCTTACCGTAGGCTATGTTTTCTCCTATGGTTCCACCGAAGAGAATTACCTCCTGAGGAACTAACGCCATTTGGTTTCTGAGTTCTTTTAAACCTATATCAGAGGTTGGTTTCCCGTTGAACTTGATTTCACCTGAAGTAGGTTCATAGAAGCGTTGCAATAGCGATATAATTGTGCTTTTGCCCGAGCCTGAGGGACCAACTAAAGCTATTTGTTCCCCTTTTTTCACAGAGAAGTGTACCTTCTTTAGCACTTCCACTTCTGGACGAGAAGGATAGTTAAAATCTACTTTTGTAAACTCCAGTGCTCCAGTAAGTTCTTCTTCTAGTTTGGTGTCATTCAGTACTACATCTTCGGTATCTAAGTCTAGGATATCCATGACAGATTCTATGGAACCAATTCCCCGTTGCAACGCGCCAAACTGAAATGCAATTCCTGCAATAGAACCACCAATGATACCTGTAAGAAGGATAAAGGCCATAAAATTAGCTTCGGCAAATCCCTCTGTTCCTTTGAGTTGAGCACCCTGGATAATCACCACACCGATGGCACCAAACATGAAGAACACGATGAACGTAGAAAGCAATCCTCTACCCACAGCGCCTTTCATAGCGTTTTTTCTTACCTCATTAATAGCTTTGATATAGCGGTTCGTTTCAAAAGCTTCATTGGCAAATGATTTTACGCTAATAATACCTGTTAGAGATTCCTGAACGATAGTATTACTTTCTGCTACAGCATCCTGAGTAGATTTCCCTAGGCCCTTAATGTACCGCCCGAATAACACTGCTAAAATGGTGATGATAGGAACCACGGCCAGCATGATTAACGTTAACTGTGTGGAAACGAAAAATAAGACGATTACTCCCAGTACAATCATAAGCAGCTGCCTGAGCAGTTCTATAACGGTAAGAGAAATCGTTTCTTGGATAGTGGTTACATCAGAAGAGATTCTAGAATTCAAGTCGCCTACTTTACGCTCATTAAAGAACTGCATAGGCATATTGATGACCTTATTAAAAGTGTCTTTTCTTAAAGATAAGATGGCTTTCTCTGAAAACTGAGAAGTGACATAAACCCTTAAAAAAGAAATTCCACTTTGAATAGCCAATAGACCAAATAACAGATATACCCATGGAGCTAAATTACCTTCAGCAGGCTGGAAACCAAGGGACCCCATGGCTTCAGCCATGAATGAGGCTGCATCCGGAGTGGCAGTAACGCAGTCGCGTTGTGTTTCTGTTCCCGCTATCTGACCTAAGACCCCCGTAATTATTAGCGTTAATACAGCCGAAATAGCCAATAATAAAAGACTCACAGAAATCATTGCTCTGTGTGGCTTTAAATAGGTAAAGATTCTTTTAGACTTTTTCCAAGATTCTTTAGTTACTTTCTTTTTCTCTTCTTCTTTTTCTGTCATGGGGTAGTAGATTATAGAGGACAAAAGTATCCCGTATAGCAGAGTCTAGGAAATCTTTACTACTTTTTATATTATGACTGCGATTAGCGTTGAAAACTGTTGTTAATCGGGAACTTTTCTTAGCGGAGTAGAGTAAAATAATGTACATTTATAGCGTGTAACCTTTGTTCTTAATGGTTTTCAGACGGTAATGACAGTCAGTTTTTAGGGTTTAATTAATTTGAACTAAAAATTGTGAGAAAGAAAAAAACTATTTATCTTTGCAAACCGTTTTAAGGAGAGGTTAATACATTCAGTTATGAAAAGAACATTTCAACCAAGTAATACAAAGAGAAGAAACAAGCACGGTTTCAAGAAAAGAATGTCTTCAGCTACAGGCAGAAGAGTGCTTAGTGATAGAAGAAGAAAAGGTAGAAAGAAGCTTTCTGTATCTAGCGAAAGAAGACACAAAGGAATAGTTCATTAGAGAGCTGTTTTATTAAATACACTTAAAAAGGGGGAATCGCTTAGCGTTTCCCCCTTTTTGTTTGCTGTTAACTTGCTGTCGGTAAAACTCTTGCTCCACTTACTAGCCGAGTACAAGGTAGTTGATGTTTAAGAGGTTATTGGGCTATCGGCTCTCTGTTGTAATATTACTTTATACACGTGAGTGAGCTAATGGGTTGTGGGATAAGAAGATTAATTCACCTCGATCATCTTTCCTTCCTTTACATAAACTAGTTTTCCGATAACAGGCTTGTCAAATAAATTAGAGAGAAGAGCAATGTAATTTTTTACTTGTTCAGGGTGTTTAGCGTTAGGAGCTCCCGCTTTATAATCGGCTACTATTACTTCGTTTTCAAATTCCATTACTCTGTCTGGAATAAACTCATTTCCATCTGAATCTAGTAAGTGTTTTTCATTCCAGATATTTGCTGGAGAGGTAAACCAGTTTTTCCATTCCGCTGTTTGAGAAAGCTTTGCCAATCCATTAAGAATGTCTTCATCTAGGATTTTTTCTTCCAAGTCTTTTTTAAACTCAGACCAATTCTCAACCCACTTAAACTCAGCCAGAACATTGTGCATTTGAATTCCTAGGGTTCTTTCATTAACCGTACTTCCTTCTGTGTCTAATTCTTTATTCAAAAAGCGAAAAGCGAGTCTGTTTTTCCAGTCATAAGATTTTAATGAGCTAGGAATAATCTTTACATCCAAGTCATTGGCCTCATCATTCTCTCTTTTTTCAGTGAGAATTCCTGTTTTAAAAACTTCAGTTTTTAAGTCGTGTTGAAATACGTTTTGGAACACCGCTATGGTCGGGTCCTTTAGTTTATCGTTAGCAGATAGCCCCATAATAAATAAGTTCTGACTAGCTCTAGTGAGAGCTACATAAAGAATATTCAGTCCATCTAAGAACTTCTCAGAAACTTCATGTTCTGCAGAGGCTTTAACTAAGTCAAATCTGGCGCTCTGTCCTTGATGCTTCTGTTTAAAGAAACCTCCATCGCTATGTATGGTTTGTTCTATTGGTGTTTCTAATCCCTTTAAGTCATACCATATTTCACCAGGCCTTCCCTGAGAAAATGGCTCAGCATAAATCACTACCGGAAATTCTAGTCCTTTGGATTTGTGAACTGTCATTAGTTTCACACTGTTTTTATCCTCGGCAGTGCTTAGGCTCAGTTTATCATGGTCCTTCCAGAATTCTAAAAACTCTTTTACAGAGTTCTGTCCTCTTCGAGCAGAGTGAAATGAGAAATCGAGTAGTGTTTCTATGTAATCATCAGGCTCAGAATCTAGCTTTAGGTAAGCTACTATTTCTAGGAGAGCATCATAAGCAGAAGCACTTTTCCAAGACACAGAATCTGCCTTACCCATAAGTTTTTCTAGGTAATTCCAGATTCTAATGCGTAGATGAGTCCTCTTTTCTTCAGTCGTATATTTTTCTAAATCTGAGGAATGGAGGAGGAGGTCGGCCTCTTTTTCATTCCAAGTTTCCAGCAAGGTGAATAGCTGCGTATTGTTAGAGTCATCCGAGGGATAAGCCACCGCTTGAAGCAAACCCATTACCAGTCTTACCTTTAAGTTATGCTTAAGTAGAAGCCCCTCTTGTGAGCTGGTTTTCACTCCTGAGTGACTCAGAAATGACGCTATTTCTGCTAGTTTTTTATTCTTTCTGGCCAGAATGGCTATATCTCCCAGATCAAAGTTCCGCTGCTCCGCGTCTTTTATAATCTCTAAAATTCGGTCTAAGAAGAGCTCGTTATCTTCTTTTCTAGCGCCAAACAATTGAAACTCTACGTGGCCATCTTCTTTATTGATGTCTGGCGTTTGACTTACTCCGGCATACATGGCTTTTCCGGTTTTTGAAAGCGCAGTTTCAAAACCTGTAAAGAACTGGTTATTGAATTTCACCACTTCTGCTGAAGACCTATAGTTGATGTTTAACGGTTCAGTGCACGAAGCTAAGCTCAATTGTGCTTCGGCCTCTTTGGTTATATAATCATCTGGTTCATAATGCATTTTTGGAAGCTCTGCGAACAGCTTAAAATCTCCATTTCTCCACCTATAAATAGCCTGTTTGCTGTCTCCGACTATCATAGCCATATTTCCTTTAGCCAGCGTGTGAGTGATTAATGGAAGGAAATTTTGCCATTGCGTAAGCGAAGTATCCTGAAACTCATCTATCAAATAATAACGATACCGTTCTCCTAGGCGTTCATAAATAAATGGAGCAGGGTTGTCTTTTACCACAGATTGAATGATGGCTGTAAAATCAGAGATGAGGACGGTGTTATTCTTCTCTTTATAAAGTTCAAACCGTTGTTTGTAGTCCTGAATAAGCGCTAACAGATAGCAATTCTTCACCAGTTTAGAAACCACCAAATAGTTATCCAAAAGTGGTATTAGTCCATCAAGTTCCGTTAAAATTAGTGTGTTTACAGTTTGATGTTCCGCACTGCTTTCTAGTTTTTTCCCAGTGAATATATTATCCTTTTCTATGCAGGTGAGCGGTGTTTTTCCATAGTTAACGAATTTGTCTAAACTGGAGTTTAGAATCCAGTTTTTGAGGTTACTGGTGACATCATCGATTACACGCGCAGCAGAAAATTGTAAGGCAGATTGTTTGTCTTTTATCTCTGTTCTTAATTTCTTAGCCAGAGCAGATATTTCTTTTCTCACTTTCTTGAAATCGTCAAAAGACTTGGCAGACAGTTTTTCTAAACTCTCGTTGGTTTTTTCATCAGAATTACTTCTAAAAAAGTCAACTAACTCCGTTTTCAGTCCAGTAGATTTTTCCTCTTCTAGTTGGAACTCTAAGAAATTTTGCAGCGTATCAGAAAGTTCTTGGTCTTCTCCCATATTTCGGAGTTGACCGGCCACCACTTCGGCCACCACTTTTTCTACGTCCATTTCTACTTCGAAATCTATAGAAAGCCTAAGGTCTCTGGAGAAGGACTTTATAATTCTATGTACGAAGCTATCTATTGTTTGAACTGAGAAGTCTGAATAATGGTGAAGTATGTGTTCGTGCATTAAGGCTGCTCTGTGTTGTAATATTTCAGCAGAACAGTCCATAGTTTCTAGAATTTCTTTGGCTTTCTGGTTAGAAGAGATATCGGCTTCATTAGCAAATTCAAGCAGCCACGCCAGAATCCTATTCTTCATTTCATTAGCTGCTTTCTTTGTGAAAGTAACCGCTAAAATTTGTTTGTAGGCCCGCGGAGAATCGTATTGCAACGCCAGTTTTAGAAACTCGCGAGTTAGTGTGTAGGTCTTTCCAGAACCGGCACCAGATTTATATATCAAAAAGAGAGAGCTCAAGGCTTCCAAAAATGACGATTTTCACTCAAACTTCGAGTAGTTTTACTTTATTTTTTCTAACAGGTGCGCCAATGCGTTTAATATTAACCCCTCGGCTCGGGCTGCATCTTTAATATGGGTCGGCCTTGATTCTTAACCTTAACTTTTAAAATTCATTTTTAATTATATCACAGAAACAAAAAACAATACCATAAACAGGGTATTTTTCAATTACTATTTAGAAGTATTCTAAATAAAATATTTATCTTTACAACGCGTAAAAAGCACAGTAAAAATGATAAAAGTTAAAGATTCAGCACGCATACAAGCCATAAGATTGATGGCTGAAGAAGGGCTCAAAGAAGCTTTCATTAGAGTAGGTGTCGATGGCGGAGGCTGTTCAGGGTTAATGTATCAACTTACGTTTGATAATGTGATGAAAGATGGAGACCAGTCTTTTGAAGATAATGGCGTGAAGGTGGTAGTTGATAAAAAGAGCTTCCTCTATCTAGTGGGCACTGAGTTAGATTACTCTGGTGGACTTAACGGAAAAGGATTTGTGTTTCACAACCCTAATGCGAATAGAACTTGTGGATGTGGAGAGAGTTTCTCCCTTTAAAATTAGACGGACATGGCTTACGAAGGAGATGAATTATTAGAGGAAGTAACCAAGAAGGAATATGAGTTTGGTTTTGTTACAGATATAGAGTCTGATAAGATACCTAACGGATTAAATGAAGACGTTATTCGTTTGATTTCTACAAAGAAAGATGAGCCAAAGTGGTTGTTAGACTGGAGATTAGATGCTTTTAAAGCATGGAAAAAAATGACAGAGCCAGAGTGGGCTCACGTAAATTATGCCAAACCAGATTTTCAATCAATTTCTTACTATTCTGCACCAAAGCAGAAAGTTTTATTGGATTCACTAGATGATGTAGACCCTGAATTGAGAAAAACCATGGATAAGCTTGGCATCTCTACTGAAGAGCAGAAAAGACTGCAAGGAGTAGCCGTAGATTTCGTGATGGATTCTGTCAGTGTTGCCACTTCTTTTAAGGAAAAGTTAGGAGAGTTAGGAATCATATTTATGTCTATTTCAGAGGCTGTTAAGGAGCACCCTGAGTTAGTAAAGAAGTATATAGGTTCTGTAGTTACAAAAAAAGATAATTTTTATGCAGCGCTTAATTCCGCTGTGTTTACAGATGGTTCATTCTGCTACATTCCAAAAGGAGTAAAATGTCCGATGGAGCTTTCTACATATTTCAGAATTAACGAAGCAGGAACAGGACAGTTCGAAAGAACATTACTAATAGCGGATGAGGGCAGCCACGTGAGTTACTTAGAAGGTTGTACCGCCCCACAAAGAGATGAAAATCAACTTCATGCAGCGGTTGTGGAGCTAGTAGCATTAGACGATGCTGAGATAAAATATTCTACAGTTCAGAACTGGTATCCGGGAGATGCCACTGGAAAAGGTGGGATTTTCAATTTTGTAACTAAAAGAGGGATCTGCCAGAAGAACGCAAAAATCTCTTGGACTCAAGTAGAAACTGGCTCTGCTGTAACATGGAAATACCCAAGTTGCATTCTGAAAGGAGATAACAGTGTAGGTGAGTTTTATTCTGTAGCTGTAACTAATAATTACCAGCAAGCAGATACTGGAACTAAGATGATTCACATCGGGAAAAACACCAAAAGTACCATCATCTCCAAAGGAATCTCAGCTGGTAAAAGTCAAAATTCTTATAGAGGATTGGTACAGATAAATAAGTCTGCAGATAATGCCAGAAACTTTAGTCAGTGTGACTCTCTGTTAATGACAGATACTTCAGGAGCACATACGTTTCCATATATAGAGGTAAAGAATCACACTGCTAAGGTAGAGCACGAGGCAACGACTTCTAAAATAGGAGAAGAGCAATTGTTCTATTGCAAGCAGAGAGGATTGAACGAAGAAAAGGCTATTAGCATGATAGTAAATGGCTACGCTAAAGACGTACTTAATAAGCTTCCAATGGAGTTCGCGGTAGAAGCTCAGAAGCTTTTGGCTATTTCGCTTGAAGGCTCGGTAGGATAGATGTCCGGGCTCTTAACCCCTACCGTTCATTATTATTAGATTAGAGTTAACAACATACAGACTTACCAGCCAGCTATTCTCTTTGAATAGAAGTGTGGAAAAACAGAAAAATAATAGAAATATCCGGCTCTTGAGCGTTAATCAGAGAGTAGTGGGTCTAGAATACAAAGGAAACAAATATGATTTCAATAAAGAATTTACACGCAGAAGTAGAAGGAAATAAAATCTTAAAAGGCTTAAATCTAGAAGTGAAAGCTGGAGAGGTTCACGCTATAATGGGGCCTAATGGAAGTGGAAAAAGTACTCTAGCGTCTGTATTGGCGGGGAACGAGGCGTATGAAGTGACAGAAGGCACTGTAGATTTCGATGGAGCAGATTTACTCGATTTGGATGTCGATGAGAGAGCTAAGGAAGGAATGTTTTTAGCTTTTCAGTATCCGGTAGAAATTCCAGGAGTAAGTAATATCAATTTTCTGAAAGCTGCGCTGAATGAGAAAAGAGCTCATCAAGGATTAGAGCCTATAAAGGCAAAAGATTTTTTGGCCTTGGTTCAAGAGAAATCAGAATTAGTGGAATTAGCAGGAAAATTAAAAAATCGTTCGGTAAATGAAGGTTTCTCAGGAGGAGAAAAGAAGCGAAATGAGATTTTTCAGATGGCTATGCTTGACCCGAAATTTGCCATTCTAGATGAAACAGACTCAGGTTTGGATATAGATGCATTAAAAGTAGTTTCTCACGGAGTAAATTCTATGAGGAGTACAGAAAGAGCTTTCCTTGTTATTACTCATTACCAGAGACTTTTAGATTACATTGTTCCTGATTTTGTACATGTGCTGTACAATGGTAAAATCATCAAGACTGGTCCTAAGGAATTAGCGCTAGAGTTGGAAGAAAAAGGATACGATTGGTTAATAGAAGAAACAGTTTAAGATGAGCGTAGCAATATTGGTCGAGAAGAAAGAAAAATTCTTACAAGCACTAGAAGCTAACTTCGGTGCCCCAGACTTACTTTCGGTTACTGAAGGATTAGACTTTCCTACAAGAAGAGCTGAGAAATGGAAATACACACGTGTGAATGCCATTTCTAAAGAAGCCTGGCAGATGGGTGCAGGCGTATTAGATAACTTAGACAGCTACAATCCTTTTCCAGAGCTCGACGCAGTTTCTATATACTTAGTAAACGGTCAAGTGGCTTACCTTTCAGAAGAACTCCCAGAGGGTTTGACTATAGAGTCGGAGCATGATCAAGAGGGAGCCTTGATACGCAAAAATATCTTCACGGCTTTAAACTATGCTCTTAATCCAATAAGCTTGAAAATCAGTGCCGCCAAGAATCAAATAATAGTCAAGCCAGTGCACATCATATTCGTGAATTCAGGGGAGTTGACTTCCGCTCAGACAAGAGTAAGGTTAGTAGCCGAACAGAGCAGTTTTCTGCATGTAATGGAATCATTTGTTTCTGCAGACAGTGCCAAGAAATGGGTAAGTCATGTGAATGAATCTGATGTCCAGGCCAATGCCAAATTGACAATTTCTAAATGGCAAGCTCTAGGAGAGAAGGGCTACATGATGACACATGAGTTTTCTCAGCAGGAAGTAGATTCCACGTATACTTCTAACGTAGTTACCAAAAACGGAACTTGGACTAGAAACGATAGTTGGTCTGACTTAAACGGTAAAAACGGAGAGTGTAACCTAAACGGAATTTACCAGCCTACAGGTAAAGAGCATGTAGATAATACGACTACTGTGGACCATAAAGTAGCTCATTGTGAGTCTAATGAACTATACAAAGGAGTGATTTACGATGCGTCTACAGGAGTATTTAACGGGAAAGTATTCGTTAGACCAGATGCTCAGTTGACCAATGCATTTCAGCAGAATTCTAACATAGTAATGACCGAGAACGGGACTATGAATTCTAAGCCGGAGTTAGAGATTTATGCAGATGACGTGAAGTGTTCACACGGGTCCACTACAGGTCAGTTTGACGATATAGCATTGTTTTATCTCATGGCCCGAGGAATTGCTAGAGAAAATGCCAAGCTTATGTTGGTTAACGCTTTTTTCCAAGAAGTCTTAGATGAAATGAAGGTAAAAGAGTATGAGGAATCTTTAATAGTTCATTAGGCTAATGCTAGAGTGCTGGCAGGAGTTGGTAAATCTCATTATATTCTGTGACTTGGCGGCATTCTTTTACTCAGTTTATGTTTTTCATTAGTGGATTATGAATAGATTGAAAGGTGCTGTGAAAATAAAATAATCGCTTGAATTTATTTTGTACTATTAAAAGTATTGGTCTTTCATGAGGGGTTAACAGAGCTCTCAGAAAAGGTGTAGATCCCATAAATATAGAAATCACAAAATCAAGATATATTTATAACATATCGATTCTAAATAGTAGAAATCCTTTGTCCGCAATCGTTTGGACTTTACATTTGCAGGTAAACCAAAAAAGCACTGTTTAATGGCTAGTAAAGGTCTGTTGAGTTCATCAATCGCTAGAAAGTTCGCTATGGCTCTTTCGGCATTATTCCTTATTGTATTTCTGTTACAGCATATGTCTATCAATATGTTATCCGTGCTCAGCCCCGATGTGTTTAATGAAGTTTCTGACTTTATGGGGACCAATCCATTGGTGCAGTTCGTCTTGCAGCCTGTGTTAATTTTTGGTGTGTGTTTTCATTTTATAGTGGGTTTCATACTAGAGTATAAAAACTGGACTTCTAGAGAGGTGAAGTATGCAAAGTACAAAGGAAGCGCAAATGCCTCATGGATGAGTCGGAACATGATTATCTCAGGAGTTGTGATCCTTTTATTCTTAGGGCTTCACTTTTATGATTTCTGGATACATGAGATCACTCACAAATTTATTGAAGGAAAAGACAGCTTCATCGTAAATGGAGAATCTGAATCAGGGTTTAGATTTTACGAAGAACTGAGACATAAATTCGCTGGAGACTTCCCTAGAATGATTCTTTATATAGTTTCATTTATCTTCCTAGCGCTGCATTTAAACCATGGGTTTGAATCTGCTTGGCAGTCTATGGGAGCACGCAGCAAAAAATACACTCCAATAATCAAGAAAATCGGAGTAGCTTATTCTGTATTGGTTCCTCTTGGATTCATTTTCATAGCAGCTTACCATTACGTAACACAACTTTAATAACCACTTATAAAAGACAAATTAGATGGTACTAGACTCTAAAACTCCAGAAGGTCCTTTAAAAGACAAGTGGACTAGGCATAAAAACGAAATTGACTTAGTTAACCCAGCCAACAAACGTAACATAGATGTTATAGTAGTAGGAACAGGTTTAGCGGGAGCATCTGCTTCAGCATCTTTAGCAGAGCTCGGGTATAATGTGAAAACATTCTGTTTCCAAGATTCTCCAAGAAGAGCGCACAGTATAGCAGCTCAAGGGGGGATTAACGCAGCTAAAAATTACCAGGGAGATGGTGATTCTACTTACAGATTATTTTATGATACTGTAAAAGGAGGAGATTACCGATCTAGAGAATCTAACGTATACAGATTAGCTGAGGTCTCAGCTAATATTATTGACCAGTGTGTAGCACAGGGAGTTCCTTTCGCTAGGGATTATGGCGGATTGTTAGACAACCGTTCTTTTGGTGGAGTTCTAGTAAGTAGAACATTCTATGCCAAAGGGCAGACAGGCCAGCAGTTACTCTTAGGAGCATATTCAGCACTTTCTCGCCAGATAGCCAAAGGGAAAGTAGAGATGCATAACCGTCATGAGATGCTAGACCTTGTAAAGGTTGACGGAAAAGCCAGAGGAATTATTGCTAGAAACTTGGTTACTGGAGAAATCCAAAGACACTCTGCTCATGCAGTTGTAATAGCTTCAGGAGGGTATGGAAACGTATTCTTTCTTTCTACCAATGCTATGGGTTCTAACGTAACCGCGGCATGGAAAGCCCATAAGAAAGGGGCACACATGGCTAATCCGTGTTTTACGCAGATTCACCCCACATGTATTCCAGTTTCAGGAGGATTCCAGTCTAAGCTTACGCTTATGAGTGAGTCGTTAAGGAACGATGGCAGAATTTGGGTTCCGGCTAAGCTAGCAGACGCAAAGGCTATTCAGGCAGGGACACTTCAGGGAAGAGACATTCCTGAAGAAGACAGAGATTATTACCTAGAAAGAAGATACCCGGCATTCGGAAACTTAGTACCTAGAGATGTAGCGTCTAGAGCAGCTAAAGAAAGATGTGATGAAGGTTTTGGAGTAAATAAAACAGGAGAAGCCGTTTATTTAGATTTCAAATCGGCTATAGCTCGATATGGAAAAGAAGATGCTTTTGTGCATGGGAATAAAACCCCTTCAGCAGAAGAAATCCAGACATTAGGAAAAGCGGTGGTGGCCTCTAAGTATGGAAACCTCTTCCAGATGTATGAAAAGATTACAGATGAGAATCCGTATGAGATGCCTATGAAGATTTATCCAGCGGTACATTATACGATGGGAGGTCTATGGGTAGATTATAATTTGATGACAGATATCCCTGGATGCTATGCAGCAGGAGAAGCTAATTTCTCTGATCATGGAGCTAACCGTTTAGGGGCTTCGGCACTTATGCAGGGATTAGCAGATGGCTATTTCGTTCTTCCTTACACTATAGGAGATTACCTTTCTCACGAGATTAGGACAGGAGAAATAGCTAATGACTCACCAGAGTTTATGCAAGCCGAAAAAGAAGTGAAGGATAAAATAGATGGCTTCATAAATGCCAAGGGGGAAAAGCCTGTAGACCATTTCCATATGCGCTTAGGTAAAATTATGTGGGAAAAATGTGGAATGGCTAGAAATGCTGAAGACCTTCAAAAGGCAATTGACGAAATTAAAGCCCTAAGGATAGAATTCTACGCTAACGTAAGAGTCCCTGGATTAGTAAATGGGGTAAACCAGGAGCTAGAGAAAGCAGGAAGAGTGGCCGACCTTATGGAGTTGGGAGAGTTGATGTGTAAAGATGCATTGCAACGCACCGAGAGCTGTGGAGGACACTTTAGAGAGGAGTCGGTAGAAATAGACGGAGAACAGAAAGGAGAGGCGAAGAGGGATGATGAAAACTTCACATTCGTTTCTGCATGGCAATGGAAAGGAGAGTCAGGAAACCAAGAATTAGTAAAGGAGCCTTTAGAGTTTAAGGATATAGCAGTGAAACAAAGAAGCTACAAATAATTGATATATAGAAGGAATTAAATCAAGTAAAATGAAGTTACTACTTAAGATTTGGAGACAAGACGGACCAAAGGAAAAAGGGCAGATGGTCGATTATAATGTAGACGGAATAGAAGGAGATATGTCTTTCTTGGAGATGATGGATATCCTAAACTCTCAGTTGATAGAAAAAGGAGAGGAGCCAATTAATTTCGATCATGATTGTAGAGAGGGAATCTGTGGGTCATGCAGCATGTTCATTAATGGAGAAGCGCACGGACCAGGAAGAAACGTTACAACCTGTCAGCTTCACATGCGGTCGTTTAAAGACGGTGAAACTATTTTTATAGAGCCATGGAGAGCTAAGGCATTCCCGGTGATTAAGGATTTAATGGTAGACCGTTCAGCATTTGACAGAATTATACAAGCGGGAGGTTATGTATCTGTAAACACGTCAGGAAATACTCAGGATGCTAATTCTATTCCTATTCCTAAAGAAGATGCGGATTTAGCATTTGATGCAGCTACATGTATCGGTTGTGGAGCATGTGTGGCCACGTGTAAAAACGCATCTGCTATGCTATTTACATCAGCTAAAGTTGCTCAGCTTTCACTACTTCCTCAGGGACAAGTAGAAGGAAAAGAGAGAGTAATTAACATGGTAAACCAAATGGACCTGGAGGGATTCGGAAACTGCACCAACACCGGAGCATGTGAAGTAGAATGCCCAAAAGGAATTTCTTTAGACAATATAGCTCGTATGAACAGAGAGTTCCTTTCGGCTACCGCGAAGGGGAAAAAGTAATTCTCTTAATTAGAAGTATTCACTTCGAGTACTTTAGACACTAAGCCTGTATTTACTAATGTACAATGATTTATATTTATGCTAGAATATGGCGTTTAAAATAAAAAATCAAGATATAAAATGAAAATTAGTACATTATTCACCCTTTTGCTAGTCGCTTTTTTAGGAAATTCTCAATCATTGCCAATTGATTTCGAGTCAGTTGTGGAAACTGGCGATTTCGAAAATTTTGATGGTGGTGTAGCCACTGTAATCACCAATCCACAGTCTAATGGCATCAACACCAGCTCTACTGTAGCTCAAATAGTTAGAGACGGGGGAGCTATCTATGCTGGCAGTAAAATTCTGTTAGATGCTAATTTAGATTTTTCGACTAACACTGCACTAAGCATGAAAGTATTTACCACTGCGCCTGTTGGAACTATAGTTAAATTCAAGCTTGAAGGCGGTGAAATCGCTGAAAGAGATGTTCCTACTACCGTGACAGGTGAATGGGAAACGCTGACATGGGAATTCGCAGGCATTACTGCTACTAATAATTACGTGGTTTTCATGTTTGACTTTGGTAATGTGGGAAACGGTTCAGAAACTTCTACGTTCTTATTTGATGATGTAGTTCAGGGACCTGGTGAAGTGCAAGAAGAGCCAGGAGATCAGTTAGACCTTCCTGTTACTTTCGAAGATCCTGATGTAGAATATTCTGTGATAGATTTCGAAGGAAATGCTTCTATGGTTATAGTAGACCCTACAGACCCTAGTAATACTGTAGTAATGTCTACTAAAACCATTACTGCTGCTCCTTGGGCAGGAACTACAATAGGAACCAATGCTGGATTTATTACAGATATTCCTCTTACACTGACTGATTCTCAAATGTCAGCTAGAGTATGGTCACCGACGGCAGGAACTCCAATTCGATTAAAAGTAGAAGATGCCAATGATGTAACGCATACGTGTGAAACAGAAACCAACACTACTTTGGCCGGAGAGTGGGAAACAATTGTATTTGACTTTACTAACGAAGGGCCAGGAACGGCACTTCTTAGTGTTGGTTTAGACAATGGTTGGATTTACAATAAGGCTTCGATATTCTTTAATTATGGTACAGATGGAGCTACCGTTGGAGAAGAAATTAGTTATTATTTCGATGATGTACACTTCGGTGTACCTGTAGCTTTAATTGAGGAAGCAAAAGAAATTACATTTAATGTTTCCCCAAATCCTACTTCTGATATATGGTCAATCTCTAACGAAAACTTAGAGATTTCTAGAGTAGAAGTTTATGATCTAAATGGAAAATTAGTCTATATCGAAAGGCCAAATTCTACGATTATTAACATCAATGCATTAAACTTAAAAGAAGGAGTCTACGTCTCACGACTTATCACTCCCTCTGGAACTGAATTTGTCAAACTAGTAAAGAATTAGAGCTTAAAATACAATTGATGTAAATGAAAAGCAGTCTTTTAGAGAGGGCTGTTTTTTTATTAGCATTTTTTCAGTGAACCAGAGGGCTTGATTTTTCATATGGTGGAACTAGGGTTAATTGTAACACGCATCCCATTCTGTACCTCGATTTTACTTTACATTTACCACTATAAAACCGAAATTAGGTTCTGTCCGTCTCTAGTTACTCATAACGTAGGAGTTGTCGAGATAGAATAATTACACTTTTATCGTAATTTTAGAATGACGAATTAATACATACTATAATTATTGTGCATTCTTTTCTTGCTTTGTCGTGTCACGTTTAAAACTTAAAAGAGATAATAGAGGTATAGCGTTTTAATTTGAATCAAGTCTTTAATTCAATAAAATAAGAGAAAATGAAAAATATAGTAAGAAATAGTTTTGCCTTAATATGCTTTATTGCCCTCATTTTCATACCCTCATGTGATGAGGATGACGAAGTAATAGTTTGCTCTTCCTGTCCGGTCCCATCTGTATCTTCTCTAAAGATCACCTTCATCCCTACTTGGAATAACGTGCCAGTAACCAACGGAGATGAGTACGAAGACCAATTCGGAAACAGGCTGCTGCAGTTCAATTTTAAAACCTTCGTTTCTAATATTATTATTTCTTCAGAAGGAAGTGAAACAGAATTAAGTGAAATAGAAATTTTGGAAGTAGGAGACGGGGCTATAGAGTTAAGCTATAGCGTTGCAAATGACATGTCATTTGATGAGCTCAAATTTCACACAGGTGTTCCTCCAGAATATAATGTGGACTATGACCCTAGCACATGGCCTAATAGTCATCCACTAAGCGTTCAAGGCGCGGCAGGGATGCATTGGGGATGGAATACTGGGTATATCTTCACCAAGTTTGATGGGAAAGCAGATACTACAGAGATGGCGGAACCTACTTATCTATATCCATTTGCGTTTCACACAGGAGATGATGCGTTTTACATTGAGCATGTGTTCGATTTAGATATTGCTACGCAGACAGAAAGTGAAGCTGAGATTAATGTAATTATCCATATGGAAAAATTCTTGCATGGAATACACTCTATAGACATAAGAGAAGATGGCGAAACTCATACAGGAGGTGATTTTGAACTAGCCCAGCAGTTTATAGATAATTTTAATTCGAGCTTAGAATTAGAATGAGAAAATGGCTGGTTATAGTGATTTGTGTAGTAGCATTATCCAGTTGTAAAAAGCAGAATGAGGTAAAGTGTGAGCCAGCTGTGGATGCTCCATTTAATTTGGTTCTTCCATCCCATTTTCCGCCTATAGAATTTCCTGAAGATAATGAACTAACGGAGAAAAGGGTAGAGCTCGGAAGAAGGTTGTTTTACGACACTAGATTAAGCGCAGACAATTCGATTTCATGTGGATCATGCCACCACCAAGCCTCGGCTTTTACAGATAACCTATCCATTTCCCAGGGGATAGAAGGAAGGGTAGGATTTAGAAACTCGCCCACACTAGGAAATGTGGCTTACCAAGAGAGATTATTTGCCGAGGGCGGGGTACCGAACTTAGAGGTACAAATACTAGCGCCTATAGGAGATGAAAATGAATTCGATCATGATGTGGTAATTATAGAGGCAGAACTTCAAGCAGATCCCATTCTAAATAATTTAAGTCGGATAGCCTACGATAGAGATATAGATATATATGCTATAACTAGAGCTATATCTTGTTTTGAGAGAACGATGATTACGGGTGGAAGTCCTTATGATAAACATGTGTTGGGAGAAGAATCATTATCCAAAGATGCGCTGGCAGGAATGGAATTGTTTTTTAGTGAAGAGTTAGCTTGTGGAACCTGTCATTCCGGCCATAATTTTACAGACGGCGGTTTCCATAACATAGGCTTGTATGAAATTTATGAAGATGCGGGAAGGTTTAGAATCACGAACGATGGTGAGGATGAAGGAAAGTTTAAAACACCGTCATTAAGAAATATAGAAAAGACATATCCATACATGCATAACGGTTCTTTGCAAACATTAGAGGAGGTCATAGACCACTTTAGTTCGGGAGGTTTAGGGCACATAAATCAGTCAGAATTAGTCGTACCTTTGGAGTTAACAGCGTTAGAAAAGAGTCAATTGTTGGCATTTTTAACGTCACTTACAGATTTGGAGTTTTTAATGAACTCAGAATTAAGCCTATTAAATTGAAGACAACCAAGCTAATAATAGTATTGATAGGGATCGCACTTTTCGCTTGGCAATGCCGAGATGGGCTCGATGATCAAAACGATTGCACAACTGTTTCTCTCAGCGCTACACCATACGAAATAGTGATCCCCCCATTTTTCCCCCCCATGGATATCCCTGCAGATAACCCTATGACATTGGAAGGAATAGATTTAGGAAGACATTTATTCTGGGAGGTGAAATTAAGTGAAGACAATACACTTTCATGTGGGAACTGCCATTTTCCTGAGCATGCATTCTCAGACCCCAATCAATTTTCATTGGGAACTCAAGGAATAGCAGGAACCCGACAAGCTATGCCCTTATTTAATTTAGGATGGGCCCAAGATTATTTTTGGGATGGAAGAGCATTAACTTTAGAAGAGCAGATATTAGAGCCAGTGCCTAATCCTATAGAAATGAATATCCCTTGGGAAGATGCCATTTTAAAACTAGAGGATGATGCGCTTTATCCTTCAAAGTTTGATAAAGCTTTTGGCTTAGGAGCAATCACCAAAGAAAAAGCTGCTAAAGCCATAGCTCAGTTTCTAAGAACTATGGTCTCAGCCAATACGAAATACGATGAATTTAGACTAGGTCTAGCAGAACTAACTCCGTTGGAAGAAATGGGATTAGATCTTTTTATAAGAGAAGGAGGAAACCCTGAAGACGGTAATGGGGGTCAGTTCGGAGCAGATTGTTTTCACTGCCACGGATTTGGGAACATGCAGTTTACAGATTATCTCCCCCATAATAATGGGCTGGACGCTGAGTTTGAAGACCTCGGTTATGGAGGGGTTTCTGGAAACCCATTGGAAATGGGGTTATTTAAAACACCGAGCTTAAGAAACATATCCTTCACCGCACCTTACATGCATGATGGACGTTTTCAGACTTTAGAGGAAGTATTAGATCATTATGACTCAGGAGGAGTGGCTTCTACTACTATAGATCCTTTTATGAAGTACACCACAGGAGGGCTTCAGCTAACAGATATAGATAAGCTAGCTCTCACCGCATTCTTAAATACATTAAACGATGAGGAGTTTCTTCTTAATGAAGACTTTTCGGATCCTTTTGAGTGATATGTATTAATTATTATCCAAATATCTGCATTTGAGTAGTGGTTCTGGTATCATCATAGCGTGGGTCAGGCACTATGGAGAGCTTGTCTAAAAACTCAGCTTCTATTTGATAACAACCAAACTCTTCGGTTACCTTTCCATAAATAAGGTAAATACCTTTCCCTCTAAACGGATATTTCTCAGCTATAGGAGGAAAGTGAACAGAATCTAGCCAGTCTCCTTTTTGGTCTACAAACGTCCCGAAAGACATAGCTCTTCCGTTAGCCGTTTTGGTAGTTTTTACAGTTACTAGGTAGCCTAAAGTGGTTACTTTTTTACCATTGCAGCGCGGAAGATCCTCACTCAGTACATGGCCTTCTACGCCTGTTTTTAACAACTCAAAAGGATGGCATAACGGAAAACCAAGAAGCTCTAAATGGTCAAAAGCATCTTCTAAATGAGCGGTGTAAAGCGGAGGAATTTTATACTCTTTAGGAGCTGATTCCAGTGCTAGTTTTAGCGGATTCTTAGTCCTAGGGTTTTTATGAATACTTAGATGCGCCTTCCATAAAAGCTCTTTTTTTCCCTCGCAAGTAAAGCGGAATGCGCCCACTCTAATCAGCAGACTTACTTGTTCCAGACCTAGATTAGTGCGCTCTATAAAATCATTAAAAGAGAGAAATTCATCTCCTTCCATTTTGCATTTTAGTATGTTTTTAATGGTCTCATGGTTCAGCGCACGAATCATCCCAAACCCCAGTACCACGGCTTTATCATAAATAATAGTCTCCGCACCAGAGCGATTAATGCAGGGCGGCTGAATATCTGCTCCGTGCATTCTGGCTTCATGCACATAAAATTCTGGAGGGTAAAAGCCTCCAGAATTATTGATGGTAGCCACCATGTATTCTAGCGGATAGTAGGTTTTGAGAAACAGGCTCTGGTAGCTTTCCACAGCATAAGAAGCCGAATGGCCTTTGGCAAATGCATAACCTGCAAAACTCTCTACCTGCCGCCATACTTCGGCCACCATTTCTGCGGTATGCCCTTTGGCTTGTGCCTTAGTGAAAAAGGCATCTTTGGCTTTATTGAATTCATCTCTAGAACGAAATTTACCGCTCATTCCTCTTCTCAAAATATCAGCCTCTCCCAGGTCCAATCCCGCAAAGTAGTGCGCTACTTTAATCACATCTTCCTGATACACCATTACGCCAAATGTGTCTGGCATGATTTCTAGCATGGCGGGATGGGCATCTTTTCGTTTCTCAGGAAAGCGAAACCGCTGAATGTACTCTTTCATCATCCCACTTTTAGCCACTCCAGGCCGAATAACGGAACTGGCAGCTACCAAGCCCAAATAATCATCTACCTGAAGCTTACGCAGAAGCATACGCATGGCGGGAGATTCTACATAAAAACAACCTATAGCCTCGGCATTTCTAAGCATGTGTTTTATGCCTTCATCTTCTTTAAATCGTTGTATATCATGTATGTCTATGTGTGCTTCCATCGGACGATTGTACCGTACTATATCGAGCGTATCTTTTATTTTTCCCAGGCCACGCTGACTTAAAATATCGAATTTATGAATCCCCACATCTTCGGCTATTACCATGTCTATCTGTGTGGTAGGGTATCCTTTAGGCGGGAGGAATGTGCCACAATACGTGTGAATAGGGTTTTGAGTGATTAAGATGCCACAGGCATGTACACTGAGGTGATTAGGAAATCCTTGGATGAGCGTACTGTAGCGAAGTACCAATTGCGAGAGATGGTCCAGCGCACTGACAGTAAACTTACCAGAACTCAGTAGATCTATTTCATGCTTTGGTAACCCAAAAACTTTCCCCAACTCTCTCACCACCGCTCTGTACTGAAAGGTATTGTAAACTGCCAGCAGCGTTACATGGTCAAACCGCTCAAAAATATAGCGGGTAACATCATCACGGTCTGTCCATGAAAAGTCAATATCAAAATCTGGAGGATTCTGTCTGTACAAGTTAATGAACCGCTCAAAGTACAGGTCTAAATCTATAGGATCCACGTTTGTGATTTTTAGCAGATAAGCTATTACGCTATTGGCTCCACTACCTCTTCCTACATAAAAGTAACCTTTAGAACGAGCGTAGCTGGTAATATCCCAGTTGATAAGGAAGTAAGAAATAAAATTTTTCTCCTTGATGATGTGTAGCTCCTTTTCTATTCTATCCAGTACTTCCTGCGTAGGTTCGGGGTAGCGGTAAGCCAGCCCATCCATGGCTAACTTCCGTATTAGCTCGTAGTCATCTTCCTCAGAATTCGAGTACACTTTTAGGTTCTTATGCGGATGCTCAGTACCGAAATCATAGTGAATAGAACACTGTTTCAGTAGTTCTTCAGATTGCTTTATGATGTGCGGAAAATCAGCATAGATTTCTTTGAGTTTTTCCACAGAGAGAACCTTGTCTTCAGGATTTCCCTGCTCAGAAACGGGGAGTTTACTCAGCAAACAGTTATTAGCTATAGCCCGCAGCAGGCGGTGCCCGTTAAAATCTCTTTTCCCTCTAAAAGTGATGGTTTGGAGTATGACCAGTTTCTCTTTTAGTAGCGTTGCAATTTTTGAAAATCTTACTACATTCAAATCTCTAGGGGTAACTCCTATGAATTCATTGCAACCCAGTTCGGTAATCCAACTGCAGTTTTTAACCGCAGAAAACGGATAAATAATGAGAGTGTCTTCCAACTCAGGGGCACGTTCTTCGAAGTGTTTCTTAGCGTGAAGGTGTTCTGAAAGATGAGTATTTAGTTGATGGAAACCAGTATTGTTTTTGGCTATTCCTATATAGCATTGCCACGCAGAATTTCTGAAATCTATGCCCAGTATAGGTTCTATTTCCATATCCTGAGTCATGCGTACGGTATCCAAACATGCGGAGGTATTGTTGATGTCAGAAAGCACAAATTTTGTGGCTCCAGCCTCAGTGAGGTTTTGGAGAAGTGCTTTCGGTTCAATAGTTCCGTAGCGAAGGGAGTAATATGTGTGGGTGTTTAAATAAATGTTAGACTTAGGATTTATTGATCCTTACCTCAGGACACTAGCTTCTCCGGTTCGCCAACAATGCTGGTGGTCCACCGTTAAATGGATTCGTTCCTCCTATAGTTCTAGCGCCTATTCCTGCTGCTCTGATAATGCTTCGGTCTCCGTAGCGCTCTCTCATTTTATCCATGGCTTGGTAGAGATTCATTTGTTTTTTAGTGTCTTCGAAGAGGTTGATTTGGTATGCCCCTCCTACGAGATGACTGAACCGAACTCCTATGAGTCTGACTAATAGTCTTCGGTTATAAATTTCTTTAAACAGTTCCATTACTCTAGGAATGATGAGGTGGTCTGCAGAGGTATATGGAATTCTTACCTGCTTGGTGTAAGTACTGAAATCTGAGTAACGGATTTTTACAGCCACACACGAGGTGAGCTTTTCTCCTCTGCGCAGCTGGAAAGCTAGATTTTCAGCTATAGCTAGCATGATTCCTTTTAGTCGTTCTACATCTATTGTGTCTTTATCGAAGGTGCGTTCTGTAGAAATAGACTTGCGCTCCGAGTGCTGCTTCACTGGCGAGTTATCTATACCATTGGCTTTTTTCCAAATTTCTTCTCCGTTTTTGCCTAGCACATCCGTAAGCATCTGCATAGGCATTTCTTGCAGTGTGTGGATGTATCTAATGCCCAGATGTCTTAGTGTTTGGTAGGTTTTGTCTCCCACCATGGGAATTTTTTTTACAGACAGAGGAGCTAGAAAGGGTTTCTCTTCTCCTTTCATAATTTTAAGTTCGTTATTAGGCTTGGCTTCTCCTGTGGCTACTTTAGAAACGGTCTTGTTCATAGACAATCCGAAGGAGATCGGAAGGTGCGTTTCTTGAATGATACGCTGCCTCAGTTCGGAGGCGAATTTAACACAACCATGAAACTGGTCCATTCCGGTAAGGTCTATGTAGAATTCATCTACAGATGCTTTCTCATAGAGCGGGACATCTTCTTTAATAATGTCTGTAACTATGTCTGAAAACTGCATATAATTAGCAGAATTTCCTTTCACTTGGATGGCCTCTGGACAGAGTTGTTTGGCGAGTTTCATAGGCATGGCAGAATGCACTCCGTACTTTCTGGCTTCATAGCTACATGCAGCAACCACTCCGCGGTCTGTTACTCCTCCTACGAGCACAGGTTTCCCTATGAGCTCTCGGTTTAGGAGTCGTTCTACAGACACGAAAAAAGTGTCTAAGTCCATGTGTAGGATACTTCTTTGCATAGCGTTTATGTGAGGCCGGGCCTCAAATTTTACATTAATAATCTCTAAATTTCACCGCGTACTTCTCTCTGGGAAAGACTGAAGGGTCTTGTCAGATTTTTTCTGCGTTGCAAATAGCCTTTCACAAGCACTAACAGTTAGCACATCGTAAAACGGTATTTCCATTTTTCTGAATGGACAAGTGAACACAAATACTGAAATAATTTCATCATTTGGTTTTTCTTTCGTTAGCGCTAAATAATCCGGCTATAGATTGCTGCCTACTCACATAGATTAGATAGTAGCACATGTGCCGAACAGAAACGATTACTCGTATTCAATAGAGGTACGCAAGCCGAATCTGGGCGAGACATATTGTAACGCAAACTGAAGGAGTCTTTAGCTAGTAAAACCAACTAAAAGCGGGTAGAAAAAAGTAGTCTGCACTTACGGTTAAGTGCCTTTGGGTATACGACTATTTTTTCAGGGACTTTACATCGTTTCTTAATTCTGCCACTTGGTTAATTAGATCCTGCATCCCAGACGGAACTGGCAGCTGTTCTGGCAGTGAAAACGTGGTGTAGCCTACTGATTTCCAAACTTCTACTACTTGGTTTATGTTTAGGTAATAGGGTTCATAATCAGTATTATCCGAAATGAGTTTAATTTCTTTTTTATCGGTGATGTGGTTTTCTAATCGCTTATAAACAACACCGTCTTCCTGTGTTACTACTACATAGCAGTGGTTGTCTCTAATAGTCTTCCAGTCTTGTACGTATTCACAAATCACATAAGAGCCGGTGACTAAAGGGTTCATGCTATCCCCTTCTATCTGGAACACTCGGTAAGATTTCTGTCCTGCTAGTTCCGGGAAAGGAAGGTTGAAATGGGGTAATTCTCCTATGTAATCGGAATCTCCATAACCGAGCGCATATCCTGCAGACACTTTTACTGGAACTAGTGGAGTCTGTTCTTCATCTGTATTTCTATCTACTATAATAGGAAGCACTCTAAGGTTATTTCCTGAAACATACAGAGGAGCTTCGTTTTTCTCTAAGTCTTTGGTTAGTAAGTCGTCTATAGAAACTTTGAAATACCGACAGATATCCTGCAGCAGATTCAGTTTAGGCTCTGACCTCCCTTCTTCATAAGCACCTATAACAGATCTCTTCACGCCTATTTTATCAGCGAATTTAGCTTGGGTAAGGTGCTTTTGTTTCCTGAGGATTTTTATGTTTTTACTTAAATACATTTCAGAATGCTAAAATAATAAGAATGCTAAAATAAATGGAGTTTATTGTGTGTTATTTTTCATCTCTAAAAAGAGGAATAAAGAACCGTGGATTAAGTTCCTTTATAACAGATATTTAGGAAGCTGATTTAGCTATGGAAAACAGAGGAAGGGTCGTTAGGGTTTTACAGCAGATTCTGAATTATATAATCTGTGTTTCTGTTTTAAGAATGAAACAGAAGGGATGTATAATTTTATAGGGCACGGAGAGGGATGTTCTACAGAATAGTATTGAACTAATTACGTATCGCAGTGTAGAGATAACCCTATCTAAGGAGTATCTTTTTATTACTAATTTTAGAATCATTGACCTGTACTAGATAAACTCCAGGTTTTAGGTTTAAATAAATTTTCCTGGCGTTAACAGTAGAGTTCAGAACCTTACTACCTAGTAAGTTATATATTGAGTAAGTTCTAGTATCGGCGGGAAAGTATAATTCATTCGTTATATCTGAATAGTAAAAGTCAGAATCAGGCGCGGTATTCTCTTCTATGCGTTGAAAAAAATCAGAAGTAGTACCTAGGTTTTCTGTAGTAGAAAAATTCTCATCCGATCCGTTATTTCTGGTTCGAATTATGAATGCATCAAATTGTCCTTGGCCTAGACCGTCAGTCCTTCCTACTGCTATATATGCATTAGCTATTCTAATAAAGTGCTCGGGATAATCGTCATTATTGGTTCCGAAAGTAGTCTGGTTTACGAATGTGTTCGTTCGGGTTATTCTTTTAATAAAGAAGTCATTTCCCTGATTTCCGAAGCCAGCATCTAAGATGCTGCCTGTGCACACGAGTTCATTAGATCTACCAATTTCAGCATTTAGCCATTTAGTAGTTCCTGAGCTAGCTATAGTATCTAGCCACATCACGTCTCCCATATCATCTAACCTAGCCATAGTAGCATTGGTAGATTCCGTGTTTGTGTTATAAATTTCTCCTAGAATAAAGTAAGTCTCATCTATAGGGTCTGCTAAAACTGCGTGAAGAATGTTGGTTCCTTCTGTTCCATAACTTCTCTCTAGAATGACTTCTCCCTCATTATCGGTGAGTACAAACCATTGCTCGGAATTTTCATTGTCCAATTTCTTTTCACCGCCAAACATTAGTAGTCCGTTCCCAGATTCTCTTCCGTCATTAAACAGTTCGTTAAATTCAGAGGAGAAGGTTTTTTCCCAAAGTACAGTTCCGTTCTCATCTATCTTAGCAGCATAGGCGTCTGCATTTTCAGAATAACTATAGGTTTCCCCAGTAATAAGAAAACCGCCAGAAATAGGAGAGATGGAATTACCGAAATCCCAATTGTCTCCACCTAAGTGTTTATCCCATAATAGCTCACCGTCTTCAGAAAACTGAGCAAGTAAAATATCATAGCTAGTAGATGGGTTTAAGAGTTTACCTATTGCCAAATAACCTTCGCCATTCGGTACTATATCTTCAAAAGAAGCATCAGAGTATTCGGAGTAGGTTACTGACCAAAGAAGATTCATCAAAGAATCCGTTTTTACCAGATATCCCTTATTCCCATTGCCATTTTGAGAACTCGTGTAGCCACCAAATACGAGGTTAGAATCAGTATCGAAAAGAACAGCGTTAAAGCCATCTTCAAAAACCCCGCCTAGCGTAACGTACATAGAAGAATCTGATTGCGAGAAGCTCATAGCGGTGCAATAAAACATGGCTACGCAGAAAAAAATATTCTTTAAAATCTTAGAAGATGTGGTCATTTCATTACAAATTAAATCAATTTACACTAAACTTTTAAGGGCTAAATATTCAAATATTTCATGAGTTCTTCATACCTATTCTGAAGAGAGTCGGAAAAACGCTGCTTCTGGTATGACGCCTTTATGGTATAGTCATATCGTTCGAACGTTTGGATGATAGCGCTTAAGTCCTGTCTGTTTATCTTTAGCGTAACCTCAGAGTACTTTTGGCTAACCGAAGAAGTAATACTAGCACTTAAAATTTTAGCATCATTTTCCTCTACTAATCTAGCTATTTCTGTTAGAGAATAATCTCTTTCAGGCATTTCTAAGACTAACACTCCTCCTGGCGCCTTCACAGATTTCATATCTGTTAATTGGTTCAGAAGGTCAGGTGCAGAAACCGCACCTACATAAGTAGTGCCTTCGATAGTAACAGGGAGTAGACTTAGCTTATAGTTAGACATAATACTGAGCGCATCAAATAAATGTGAATTGGCATCCACAGAAATTTGCATTAAATCATGCGGAATAGAATTAAACGCTGAAGTAGGGTTCTCCAAAAGAAGAATTTCTTCCTCAGAAATAACACCCATAAAAATATCACCACTTACTACAGGAAGATGTTTAACATCAAACTGCTCCATAAGAATGAGGGCATTTTCCCCACTTTCTCCTGGTGTAAGTAAGGGTAAATCTTGTGATATGATTTCTGCTGCGTTCACTATTAAAACTTTATGCTAATAATACACTTTTATGATTATATACCCTATCCATCTGACATTAGTTACCACTATCTTTGTCCCAGATAAATCTGATAAATAACTCTGATGATTAAACTCAGCGTAAACGTAAATAAAATAGCTACTCTCAGAAATGCTAGAGGAGGTAGTGTTCCTAATCTATTAGAGGCTGTAAAAAACATAGAGCGATTCGGAGCAGATGGAATCACTGTTCACCCTAGGCCAGATGAACGTCATATTACCTATAAAGATGTTTATGACCTGAAGAAAGTAGTCTCTACTGAATTTAATATAGAAGGGTATCCAAACCAGCGATTTATTGATTTAGTGCTTGAGGTAAAGCCTGAGCAAGTTACTCTTGTGCCAGATCTTCCAGACGCGCTTACTTCTGATGCTGGATGGGATACTATTAAGCACCATGAAATGCTGAGAAAAGTGATTTTAAAATTCAAGGCTGAAGGAATTAGAACTTCTATTTTCATAGAGACCGATGCTGATATGATTAAGGCTGCAGTGAAAACTGGGACAGACAGAATAGAACTCTACACTGAGAGCTACGCTAAAGAGTTTGATGCTGATAAGAAAGCTGCAGTGGAGCCGTTTGTAACCTCTTGTAAGTTAGCTGTTGAATTAGGGCTAGGAATTAATGCTGGCCATGATCTAAACCTAGAGAACTTAAGGTATTTCGCACTGCAGTGCGAAGGTCTACTTGAGGTTTCTATAGGACACGCTTTAGTTAGTGATGCTCTTTATTTAGGCTTAGAGAATGTGGTGAGAATGTATAAAAGAGAGTTGAGATGAGGCTGAATTATAAAGTGAAAGGTGAGTCGGGAGAGCCACTAGTAATTATTCACGGGTTATTTGGCTCATTGGATAACTGGCAGACCATAGCCAATAGACTATCTGAAATATTTATGGTTTACTTGGTTGATTTAAGAAATCACGGAAAATCTCCTCATTCAGACCATCATTCTTATGAGCTCATGGTGGAGGATTTAAAAGAATTTTTCGAAGATAATTTTTTAAATGAAGTGAATCTCATTGGTCATTCTATGGGAGGAAAAACCGCTTTATTATTCTCAGACAAATATCCAGAATATATAGCCAAATTGATGGTTGTAGATATAGGAGTAAAAGGATACCCCCCTCATCACTCCGAGATATTAAAAGGATTAAATGCTATTCCTCAAGGAGAGTTTTCTTCTAGAAATCAAGCAGATGAGATCCTTGTGAATTACGTTCCAGATTTTCCTACACGGCAGTTTTTATTAAAGAACTTAACTAGAGACGAGCATAAGAAGCTAGTTTGGAAAATGAATCTTCCTGTTTTAGAAAGATATATTTCAGAAATAGGCGCGGAACTTCCTATAGATAGGATTGCAATAGAAACCATTTTCGTTAGAGGAGGGGTTAGTAATTATATTTTAGAATCAGATTATAGGTCTATAAAAGAGCTGCTGCCAAATTCTAGCGTAATAACCGCTAAAAATTCAGGACATTGGGTTCATGCAGAAGAACCTGAGTTTTTTTATGCAGAAGTAATGAAATTCTTCGGAGAATAAAAGCGGCATTCATGGAATTATTTTCGGGATTACTTCGTAAATTCATATGCTTTTTCAAAATTAGTTTTAATGAATATTGCCAAATTGAGCTATCTGTTGATAGGTGCTTCCGTAGTTTTTTACTCTTGTAAAAAAGATGAATCAGCTAAATGTGAAGACACTACTATAGATTTAGACATTAAGCTTCAGGCTGCTATAGATAGCGCCACAGAAGGAGAGGGAAGGGCGGCACTATTATTACCTGACAGCTATGATTTCAGTAATATCCCACAAGATCCTTTAAATACAATTACTACTGCGAAAGTAGAGTTAGGAAAGCTCCTTTTTCATGAAACTGCTATTGGTATAAATGCTAAATATGAGAATGGAATAGGAACATTCAGCTGTGCGTCATGTCACCATGCTGCTGCTGGATTTCAAGCTAACAGAAAGCAAGGAATTGGTGATGGAGGTTTAGGTTTTGGCATAGCAGGAGAAGGAAGGGAACCGAACCCTGAGTATTCCTTGGATAGTTTAGATGTTCAGCCGATAAGAACCCCTACGGCTATGAATGGAGCTTATCAGAAAATCATGCTTTGGAATGGGCAGTTCGGAGCTACTGGAATGAACGAAGGAACAGAAGACCAGTGGTCAGAGCTCACTCCTATTGTAAATAATCAGTTTGGTCATGAGGGCTTAGAAACTCAGGCCATAGCGAGTTTGTCTGTTCATAGAATGGATATTTTTCCTGAAATTTCAGACCAACTGCCTGAATATGAGCTACTGTTCGACGCCGCTTTCCCGGATGTCCCCGCAGATTTAAGAATGTCAGTTCGTTTTGCAGGATTAGCTATAGGCGCTTATGAAAGAACGATCCTTTCAAATAAAGCGCCTTGGCAGGATTATCTGCGGGGCAATGAAAGTGCCTTGACGAACGGTGAAAAAAGAGGAGCAGAGCTATTCTTTAAAAAAGCCAACTGTTACCAGTGCCATAATGGACCTAGTTTAGCTAACATGCAATTTGATGCTATAGGAATGGCCAATCTTGATGGCCCAGGAGTTTATGGGACAGCTGGAGCAGAAGGGACTAATAGAGGTAGAGGAGGATTCACGGGGAATCCAGAAGATGATTACAAATTCAAAATACCGCAGTTGTATAATTTGAAAGACTCACCATTCTACGGACATGGAGGAAGCTTTACTGATTTAAGATCCTTAGTAGAATATAAAAACTCTGCAGTTCCTGAAAATGACATGGTTCCTTTTGGACAATTGTCAGAGCACTTCGTGCCGTTGGATTTATCAGATGAAGAGGTTACAGATTTAGTAAGCTTCTTAGAAAACGGATTGTATGATGGGGACTTATTTAGGTATGTTCCTATTGAACTTCCATCAGGAAATTGCATTCCAAATAACGACCCAGTATCACAAGTAGACCAAGGGTGTGTGAATTAGGGAGGGGTTCACGAGTTACAAGTTTTTCTTGTGCATTACAAAATAAAATGTTTTTTTCACACCCTTGATTCGCCTGCTAAGCGGTCATCGAAATGCATCACCCCAAAATACAAACAGCTAATTTGGTCTATCCGTCAGACATCAAAATTTGAACTCCGGATCTCCTCTCGATACGCAGCTAAAAGCTGTGTCCTAGAAATAACTCCCACATAAGTAGTGTGATCGACCACGGGGAGTTTCCAGGCTTCGGTGTCTTCGAATTTCTTCATTACTTCCTGGATGTTATTAGTTATAGAAATTACCTCAGGAGGAGTGGAAAGTAAATCGGCTATTTTGGCCTTAGAGAAGACTTCAGGGTTGAATAGAATAGGCCGTAAATCATCGATGGTTATTTGACCCAGTAGGTTTCCGTTCTTATCTATTACCGGATATATAAGCTGGTCTGTTTGTTCTAAAACGGATTCTACATCTCTAAGCCGTTGTTCTGGAGAGAAGGTTTTAAAATCGGTGTGGATCAGTTCTTCTAGATTCATAAGTGTCATAGCAGCCTCATCTTTATCGTGTGTGATGAGTTCTCCTCTTTGAGCTAATTCTCTTGTGTAAATAGTTGTTTTCATAAGCGACTTGGACACATAATAGGAAGTAGCGGCTGTGAGCATCAGCGGGATATAAAGCCCATAACCCCCAGCTACTTCTGCTATCATAAATATGGCGGTTAAAGGAGCATGAAGTACACCTGCTATTAACCCAGCCATCCCAACTAAAGTGAAGTTTTCTGACGGTAGAGTAGTATTGATTTCATAGTATTTAAAAAACCGAGAAAAGAAGAACCCGAGAGTTCCCCCCATGAATAGAGATGGAGCAAAAATTCCCCCTATTCCACCAGAGCCTATTGTGAGCGAAGTAGCAATTACTTTAAATAAAACCAAGCAGAATAGGAACAATAACATCATCGACCCGCTTTCGGTCCAGTTACCGAAGAACGTGTCCTCCGCTATCTTTCTAAACTGCTGATTGAATCCATTATCAGAAATAAGTTGGTTCAATATTTCATACCCTTCACCATAGAGGGGAGGAAAAATCCAGACTACAGTTCCCAGTAGAATTCCACCAGAAATAGCGCGTGCCTTCCAGTTTTTTACAGCTTGAAATTTAGAAGTAATAAAAAGGTAAAACCTACTGAAGTAAACAGAAGAAAGTCCTGTAAGAACCCCAAGTAAAATGAAGTAACCAGACTCCTTTAATTGAAATTCATGAATCAGATTAAACCTAATAATAGAATCATCGCCACCATACAAACTGGTAATCATTACCGCAGAAATAGACGCTACTAGAAGTGGAATCAAACTAGAAACAGAAAACTCTAGCATGAGCACTTCCACTGCAAAAACTACTGCAGCTAGTGGAGCTTTGAAAATGGCAGCCATGGCAGCGGCAGCGGCGCAACCGATGAGAAGAGTTTTTGTTTTGTAATCTACTTTAAAGAGTCTTCCTAGGTTAGACCCCCATGCTGCATTGGTTTGAACTAAAGGGCCTTCTAGCCCAGCTGACCCACCAAAACCAGCGGTAAAAATACTGGTGAGTAGAGAGGAGTAGAGGTTGTGTGTTTTAACATTGCTGCGCTTCTTACTTATGGAATAAAGTACGCTGGGGATACCAGAATACAGCCTTTTTTTTAAAATTTTATTTACAATAAAAACGGTAATTAAAATCCCTATAAGTGGATAGAAAACGTAGAGTCCGCCTAAAGTTTTAGTCATAGACCCAGAAGTAATAAATTCTCTAATGGAACTCACTGACCATTTCAGAAAAACGGCAAAACAACCAGATAAAAGGCCGATAGCAATAGCTAAAACGACCAAAAGGTGTTTCCTTTTAAGTTCAGATAGTTGGGAGGCTAGAGAAGTTAGAATCGATTTTACCATAGCTTAGCACAAATATTCAATTCATTTTGGCTTGTCCTTCATAGCTGGTCTAAAATTGCTAACAGTTCCACATGACTAAACTTTCCGAAAAAAACGAGATAGCCTCTTATTCTGATTTGCGTTTAGTGACGTTGCAATTGCAAAAGGATTTTATGATGTTCGCTGAGGATATAGAAGTGGAGGATATTCAGACATTTGAAGACCTAGAAAAAATTATTTTTTCTGAGATAATTGAGTTATTACAACGCAATAAATCTAAACTCACTCAAATAATTTACCGAATAGACATTCCAGAAAAGGCTATTTCAGAAGCGTTACATCCAGAGAATGAAGAGAGTTTTGAAAGAGCAATCAGCCGATTAATGGTAGAAAGAACGAAACTAAAAATTGAGATAAGGAAATCGATGAGTGAAAATCACTAATACCCCCAATTTCTTTAAACTCAAGGCATGATTTATACGTTAAAAAGGCATTTTTAAGATTCAAGTTTGTAACTTTGTTTCTACGCGAGTCCCAACGGATTTAAAAGAAAACATGGATAAATATTCCTATCTAAGTAATGGTGATGTTACCGCCATAGAAGAATTACACAAACAGTTCAAGAGTGACCCCTTATCGGTCGATTTTGGTTGGCAGAAATTCTTTGAAGGTTTCGAGTTTAGTAAATCAGATTATTCTGAAGGTGCTGCGGTTCCGGAAAATGTAATCAAAGAGTTCAAAATTCTAGACCTAATTAATGGTTACAGAACTAGAGGACACCTCTTCACTAAAACCAATCCCGTAAGAGAAAGGAGAACCTACGAGCCTACGCTAGCGCTAGAAAATTTTGGCCTATCGGATGCAGATCTGAGCACGGAATTTCAAGCTGGAGATACAATAGGATTGGGCAGAACTTCTTTAAAAGTTATAGTAGCTCATTTGGAAGAAACCTACTGCCAATCTATAGGAGTAGAGTATATGTATATCCGTGAGCCAGAGAAAATAAAGTGGCTGAGAGACAGAGTCGAGCTAAAAAACAGGACAGTTTTTTCTGTAGAAGATAAAAAGCGATTTTTCAATAAGCTCAACCAAACCACGCTTTTCGAGCAGTTTCTGCAAAAGAAATTTGTAGGTCAAAAAAGATTTTCTGTAGAAGGAGGAGAGTCTCTTATTCCAGCACTAGATGCCATTATAGAAAAAGGAGCTCAAAAAGGAGTGAAGGATTTTGTTATCGGAATGGCGCATAGAGGACGGTTAAATACACTTGCTCACATTATGAACAAGCCTTATGACCAGCTTTTTGCTGAGTTTGAAGGAAGAGAATTCGAGGATGAGTCATTTGATGGAGATGTAAAATACCACTTAGGGTATTCAAGAGATATCAAGTCTGATGAAGGAAAAGATGTGTGTGTAACACTCTGCCCTAATCCATCACATTTAGAGGCTGTAGATCCTATAGTAGAGGGATTATCTAGAGCCATTATAGATTTAGATTTAAAAGACGAAAATAAAATAGTTCCTATCCAAATACATGGAGATGCAGCCATAGCTGGTCAAGGTGTAGTGTATGAAGTAGTGCAGATGGCACAACTTAAAGGATACCGTACAGGAGGGACCATGCACTTGGTAGTAAATAACCAAGTAGGATTTACTACAAATTACCTAGATGCTAGATCTAGTACTTACTGCACAGATGTAGCTAAAACTACGCTTTGTCCTGTTTTTCATGTAAATGGAGATGACATAGAAGCGGTAGTGCAGACAGTTTTAATTGCACTGGATTATAGAAATAAATGGAACAGTGATGTATTCATAGATTTATTAGGGTATCGGAAATATGGACATAACGAGGGTGACGAGCCTAAGTTCACGCAGCCTAAGCTTTACAACGCCATAGTCAAGCATCCAGATGCTAGAAGAATTTACCTAGATCAGTTAATAGCTGAAGGTGTAATGACGGAAGAAGACGGGGAGTTGGCCAAAGGAGCACTGTTCGAAAAGCTCGAAGCACATTTTGATAAGTCTAAGAAGATAAAGAATGTAAAGGTAGAGCACTTCTTAGAAGATACCTGGAAGAGTTATAGATTCTCGGAAAGAAAAGATTTTGAAAAAAGTCCTACTACTGCAGTCTCTATTAAGAAACTAAAAGAACTAGGGACCAATATGAGCACGCTTCCAGAAGGGAAGAATTGGTTCAGAAAGGTGAAAAAGTTAATGCAGGACAGACTAAACATGCTAAAGGCGGATCGTTTAGATTGGGGTTCTGCAGAAATGCTGGCTTATGCCACATTGTTAGAGGAAGGACATCCGGTAAGGATTTCTGGGCAGGATGTAGAGCGCGGAACTTTTTCACACCGCCATGCGGTAGTAAAAGACGAAATGACAGAAGAAGCTTACATAGGGTTAAACCATGTGAGTAAAAACCAAGCATCATTGACCATCTATAACTCACTACTCTCTGAGTATGGAGTGTTGGGTTTTGAATACGGATATGCTTTCGGTAATCCTAACGGATTAACGATTTGGGAAGCGCAGTTTGGAGACTTCAATAACGGAGCACAGATAATGATAGACCAGTTCATCACCGCGGCAGAAGATAAGTGGCATGCTATGAACGGGCTCACAATGCTCCTCCCTCACGGGTATGAAGGAATGGGCTCTGAGCACAGTTCAGGAAGAATGGAAAGGTACCTGCAGATGTGTGCGGGAGATAATATGGTAGTTTGCAACGCGACTACACCAGCAAATTATTTCCATTTATTAAGGAGACAGTGCAAATGGCCTTTTAGAAAGCCTCTCGTAGTGTTTACCCCTAAGAAATTGCTAAGGTATCCGAAGGCAGTCTCCTCATTGAGTGAAATGGCCAAAGGGGGATTCCAAGAAGTACTGGATGATAAAGGAGTAACTGCTGCCAATGTGAAAACAGTGGTATTCTGCTCAGGTAAAATCTATTATGATATTTTAGAAGAAAAAGAAAGCAGAGAAAGTGGAGAAGATATAGCTGTAATTAGATTGGAGCAACTTTATCCATACCCCGATACTCAGATTAAAAAAATTCTGGCTAAGTATATGAAGGCAGAAAGAGTAATTTGGATGCAGGAAGAACCAGAGAATATGGGAGCGTGGTCTTTCATCCTAAGAAAATGGGAGGATAGGAACATAGAGTTACTCTCTAGAAAGTCTAGTGGTAGTCCGGCTGCAGGTTCATCTATGGTACATGCCAATAGGCAAGAGAAATTAATGGATAGCTTATTTGAGTATTCCACGAGTAACGTATTGAAATAAAAAACAGATAGAATATGCCCATTTTAGAAATGAAAGTCCCTTCACCGGGAGAATCGATCTCTGAAGTAGAAATAGCCGATTGGTTAGTATCTGATGGAGATTACGTAGAAAAAGATCAAGCCATAGCCGAAGTAGATTCGGATAAAGCTACACTAGAACTTCCGGCTGAAGAGGCGGGAATTATCACCTTAAAAGCTGAGGTAGGAGATACCGTAGATGTCGGGGCCGTAGTGTGCCTTATAGACACAGATGCCAAAGCACCAGCTAAGGCAGCCGCACCTTTACCAGCAGCTGCAGAGGCCCCTAGGGCCGAGGCAACTAGAGCAGAAGCAGCACCCGTTCCTACACCAGCGCCAACCCCTGAAAAAGAGAGCTATGCCAAAGGGCACCCCTCTCCAGCAGCAGCTAAGCTGATGACTGAAAATGGGGTAAAAGCCAACCAAGTAAGTGGGACCGGAAAAGACGGTAGAATTACCCAGCATGATGTGGTCGCTGCCATGGCAGCAGGATTTGATTCATCAGCCACAGCAGGATGGGGCGGAACTAGAGACACCAAAAACGAAAAAATGTCTATGCTGCGTAGAAAAGTAGCAGAGAGATTGGTAGCTGTAAAGAATGAAACAGCCATGCTTACCACATTTAACGAGATAGACATGAAGCCTATCATGGACATGCGTAAGCAGTATAAAGATAAGTTTAGAGAAGTACACGGAGTGAACCTTGGGTTCATGTCATTCTTCACTAAAGCGGTGACTGAAGCGCTGAATTTATATCCAGCTGTAAATGCTATGATAGACGGTAAAGAGGCTGTTTTTCATGATTACGCAGACATAGGAATAGCGGTGAGCTCACCTAAAGGATTGATGGTTCCTGTGGTAAGAAATGCGGAGCAAATGTCTCTTCATGAAATAGAAGCGGAAATCAAAAGATTAGCCATCAAAGCTAGAGATGGTAAGATTACCATAGATGAAATGACAGGAGGAACATTCACTATTACTAATGGAGGAGTTTTCGGAAGTATGTTAAGTACGCCTATCATTAATCCACCGCAGAGTGCTATTTTAGGAATGCATAACATCGTAGAGCGTGCCGTGGTAGTAAACGGAGAGGTGGTCGTAAGACCTATCATGTATTTAGCGCTAAGCTATGACCATAGAATCATAGACGGCAAAGAATCTGTAAGCTTCCTAGTTAAGGTAAAAGAAATGCTAGAAAACCCTGAGCGCATGATGTTCGGAGCCAAGCCGCCAGCAGAGGTGCTGTTAGGTTTATAAGCGTTGCAATAAGAAGACTCCAGTACACCTTATTTTAAGAACCCTGTCCTTAGTTGGACGGGGTTTTTTATGACCTGTAATCCTGCCAAGTTATGAGTTTGTGGTTATAGTGAAAGTCAGACCGGCAGTGTTCGGCACACTATTTTTTGTCACTGCGCTCTGCCTTAATTTCTTAATGAAAACAATTGCCTTTTCTCGTATCCACTTTACAAATGCTTACAATCGCTTAAAGTGTTTTATTTATCAGTTATTCAAAGAGTTGAGTGTTTTTGTGTGTAAATTAGTCTCACCAATATATA
>DDEI01000066.1:56823-57903 GCA_002336675.1 Flavobacteriales bacterium UBA1958
GACAAACCAATAATGATGACAAGTATCAATTTCTTGTTGATTTTGCTTTATCAGTAATTGAACCTTGTCAGTGAAGAATGGGATAAAAACAACTACCTCCAACAAGGTGTATAGTGGATACCCTTTGGGATACGGACCATACACAGATTTTTAGCACCAATTAAAAGAAAAATGAGACTGAACCTATTATTAATGTTACTTCTGTTTTCAAACGCTGGAAAAAGCCAATCAAGCTATTCTGGTTATTTAGGGAAATTTCCAATTACATTGGTGATGTCCCATTATAGTGACGGAGTTTCTTTAGCTTATTATGCTTACAATAATTATGATAGCCCAATAACAATAAATGGGAGTCTTAAAAAAGGAACATTAGAGCTTTTCGAAAAAAATAAGGATGGAAACAATTCAGCAATATTAATTTTTGAAGGGTTTGAAGAAGGTAACCAAGAAATTAAGGGAAAATGGATCGACTCTGATAGCTCAAAAACTTATCAGATTACATTGAAAAAAGATTTTGACATTGGTTATGGAGACAATTTAGAATGGGCAAATAAAGAATTGCTTCAATCAAAATCAACTAAGGAACATTATTTTAAAACCATAATAACTAAAGATAAAGGCGATTTTTCTGCTAGAATATCAGGAGTGAAAATATTTCAAAAACAAACTGATAAGTTAATTCAGACTATTGAATTAGACTGTCAATTATTTGGATTAGATAACGTGAGTGTTGGAGATTATAACTTTGATGGCATGCAGGATTTTTCTGTCTTTGAAGTCAGTTATGCAGGTCCAAATACTTCAAGTGTTTACCTTTTGAGAAACCCAAATTCCGATCAACATATAAAAAGTGATTTTAGTGGAACTTCTTTAGAGTTTGATTATGACTCAAAACTGATTTATGAGTATAATCAATGTTGTGCCGGAAGAAGTCATATGAATGCTACATACGAAGTAGTCAATAATGAAATGGTTCTGATTGAAAAAAAATGTTTGGAATATGATGACGAAAAAGAAGACTTTATTGAAGCCGAATGTGAGTAAAAAGGGGCTAACACTTTATAACAAATCATAGCCGCC
>DDEI01000066.1:58295-65331 GCA_002336675.1 Flavobacteriales bacterium UBA1958
TGATAAAATTCTTTAGAAAAATACGATACGACCTTATGGGAAAAAATAAAACTGGAAAGTATTTAAAATATGCCATAGGTGAAATTGTACTTGTTGTCTTAGGAATTTTAATAGCGTTGCAAATCAATAATTGGAATAATCAAAGAATAGAAAATAATAGTGATTATGAATTAATTAACACATTAATTATAGATTTAAAATTAAAAAATGAAGAAGCCCTTTCTGATTTGAGTTATGGTAAATCAATGATTCAAAACACTGAAAACATAATTGATTATTGGTCAAATACTAAAAAAATAGATACATTAAATCTTAAATACTCAATCGATAAGCTTGGAGAGGATAGTTGGTTTTACAATGATAAGTCACCTGTTTTAGATGGTTTAACGAGTTCTGATTTATGGAAACGATTACCAGATAGTTTAATAAGGCAGATAGATAATGTTTATAGAGTTGAATTAGTACATGTAAAAACTTCCTTTGAAAAATCTGTTGAATACGCGACGCACTGTAAGTTAAACTTTCTTATTCCAAATAGACTTACTAGCCCTAACTTAAATACATTGGAAGTTTTTTCAATAGTATCTAAAAATGATAAAGAATTTATTTCTAACCTAGAAGTATTTAGAGGAGGCGTTTTTCGCTTAAATGGAACATTCGGAGACACTTCTAAAGAAATTGATGAATTGATTGAAAATTTAAATATTTATCAATCTAAAATGAAAAAATAACGAAAGCAAACAATGTGTATATTGCCTACCCTCCGGGAGGCGAAACATATACGAAACGTTAGCAAACACACATTTAATGACGAAAAAATACTTCATAATAATTTTAATAGGTCTTGGGTTTCAATTGGACTCTAGCGCCCAGAAAGACGACAATCTATTTGCAATCTATTTAGTTAGACATTCAGAAAAAAACTTGACAGCCAAGAATTCTTTCGATCCTCCACTTACTGAATGTGGTAAGCAAAGATCAAAGTTTTTAGATAATTTTCTTCAAGATGTAACTTTAGAGGCTATTTATTCTACAGACTATGATCGAACTAAAAAAACAGCTTTGCCCACAGCTCAATCTAAAGAACTAGAGATTCAGGAGTATAGTGCTAGCGATCTTGCATGTTTTTCAAAAGTGTTAATTGACAGAAAGCAAGACGCACTGGTTATTGGGCATAGTAATACTACAGGAGTTTTAGCCGGACTTTTGGTTGATGAGGATATAGGCGATCTTGATTTAGATGTGTATGACCGGATTTATCAAGTGGTTTTTTATAAAAAATTTGGTCGACTTCATTTATTACATTCTGCTTTTGTCTGTAATGATTAATTCATAAATGGCCTTTAATCTTTATCGTCTAAGGCATAGCCAAAATTGGGTTAAGCAACCCTTTTATTCGCTTTAAGGTCTAAGTGGAGAATAATTCTAGTTTTGCGATAATAAGTTGGTTTCTTTATAACAGGTATTAAACCAAATATATCTGAACAAAACCTATATATTCAGTACATTTAAACACGTTAAATTCAACACCCAAAATTCAGATCATGATTAAGAGAATTATTTCACTCCTTGTTTGTTTTATCTCCTTTTATAATTTTTGTTTCTCGCAAGTACCAATAGATACTTATTCTGTGAATAATACTGGTCAGGTGCAACTATCAATTCAATCCCAATCAGATAAATATTATGTGCTGCATGCGCAGCATAGTCCTGAATTTAACTGGGCTACCTCTATGTTTTTAGGTGTTGACGGAACGATGGTAATTTCTGAGCCAACAGGTGCCTATCCATTGGAGAACTATACTATAACAGAGCATAATTTAGCTACCCCAGATGATTATGATGGAGATGGTATAGATGACATTACAGAATTTACTAACATGCCTACAGATGCTCCTATCAATTATGCCTATCCTATCGCAATTGAGGACGGAGCCACTTCTATTCCTGATGCTGAAACATTTTTGGAGTTGGCTACTATAAATAATGTCGGTTGGGCTCCATTTTTAGATGGACAATTGTATGTTAAGTTCGGAATACTTGATAGAGATACACCTGAGCCAAAGATTTATTTTATCAATAGCAATACCTATTATATACATGCATCTTTTTTTAATGGAATTGGTGCCACAGTAAATGGAGATGACGGATCAGGAGAAATCGTTTTTAATCCTAACGATATTCTCCCAAATGGGGTTATTGGGAGCTATTCATTTAACTTCTCTTTTGGAAATGCATATGACTTTGAAACGACCCAAAGAACATATGAGTTATTGGCAGCCAATATGCCTTTTCTTCAGAATAACATGAATCATTTTATTGGTCAGAATGATGAAAACGACTACCTCAATAATTACGCTGATGAATTTGTAGATTCTAGAATAGATGTCGTTTTGGAATCTGATGTTTTCGCTGAAATCAATTATATCCCTTTTCATGAAGCGGAAGGATATGGCTTCTTTAAACATATGGAGGATCTTAGTGAAACCCCTGGGAGCAGAGATGTTGTTCTTTATGACGCATTACCAAATTCATTACCTAGAGTGGGTGGAATCATCACTTCTGTTATACAGACTCCTTTATCGCATGTTAATTTAAGAGCGATTCAAGATAATGTTCCTAACGCATATATCGCAGACCCTTTATCGATTGATTCAATTTCAAATCTGTTGGGAAGTTACATTTATTACAAAGTAGAGAATGAGACATTTCAAATAAGAGAGGCAACTTTGGATGAAGTGAACGCCTGGTATGAAGACCTCAGACCAACAGAACCACAAATTCCAATCCGAGATTTAAGTATTACAGAGATATTACCCTTAGATGACATTGATTTTGATATGTCTACTGCCTTTGGAGCGAAATGTTCTAACGTTTCGACCATGAGAACATTTGGTTTTCCGAGTGGCACGATACCTGATGGTTTTGGAATTCCGTTTTACTATTATGATGAGTTTATGCAATTCAATAATTTTTATCAAGAGGCGCAAGTCATGATAGATAATCCTACTTTCCAAACTGATATAAATTTTCGAATTGAGCGTTTGGCAGATTTTAGAAGAGATATCAAAGATGCGCCAATGCCTCAGTGGATGCTCGATGATTTACAAGCGATGCATGATGATTTTCCAGTGGGGACTGCTGTTAGATGCCGCTCAAGCACGAATAATGAGGATTTACCCGGCTTTAGTGGTGCGGGCTTATATACGTCCAAAACCCAACACATCGATGAGGGACATATCAAAAAATCCATAAAACAAGTCTATGCTAGTATGTGGAACTTTAGAGCATACGAAGAACGAGATTTTTATCGTGTTGATCATTTCATCGCAGCTATGGGTGTTTTATGCCATCCGAATTTTGAAGAAGAATTATCTAATGGCGTAGGTATTAGTATTGATCCTATTTACGAAACAGACAGTACATTTTATCTAAATACCCAAGTAGGGGAGTCATTAATCACAAACCCAGATCCGAATACCGTGCCAGAGGAGATTTTGTTGTATGAAAATCCTTCACAAGGTGGAGGTTATCTCGTTTTAGGATTATCCAACTTAGTAGAGCCAGGTGAACTGATAATGGACCAGGTATATCTGGACCTTATGAGAGAATATCTTACGGTCATTCATGATGAATTTGGCATCTTGTATGACGTTGAGGGTGCAGAAGGGTTTTCAATGGATATAGAGTATAAGGTAACTTCTGACGATCAGTTAGTAATAAAGCAAGCAAGACCTTGGGTTTCATTTTGGGCAGATGTTAAAGCCAATAGTGATTTAGGTATAACCGAATTTCTTACTCCTCAATCTTCTTCAAGTTTAGGGAGTAATGAATTAGTAACGGTTAGAATTGCCAATACAGGATTGAACGATATGGACGATTTTGAAATTTCTTTATTTGTTGATGATCAATTGGTGCAAACCATGCCTATTAATGAAACAATTGAACCTTTTTCAGATGCTGATTTTCAATTCACAATACCGCAAGATTTTTCAACTATTGGGGATTATAACCTCACAGGTGTCGTTTCTCATATAGATGATGAATATGTTAACAATGATACGTTAAACTATATTTTAAGTAAAGTCCATGTATTGGATGGGTCGCTTTCAATTGGGGAGTTGGCTGTCGTTTGTAATGACGAAGTAGAATTAGATGCTGTCATAACTAACCTAGGAGAAACAACGATTACCAATGTGCAAATTCAAGTGATTGTTAATGGCTTTGTTTTAGATGTCATTAATGCTCCAGTAGACGTGCCGTTCGAAGGGGTTGGTGCAGTGCCCATAACCATTGATGATAATCTTATGCAGACTAACAACAACATTACGGTCAACTTGTTAAGTGTGAACAGTCAAATTGATGGAGATGCAACAAACAATTTAGCTTCTACAACTACTACACTAGATTCAGATTATGACATTGTAACTTTGATCATCAACGCGGATAATTGGCCTGGTGAGACTTCTTGGGAAGTGTATGATGAAGGGGCAAATGAAGTTATTGCAAGTGGTGGTGTAGGAGGTTCCAATCAAACCTTTACTCAAGATATTTGTCTTGATTATAGCTCTTGCTTTACGCTCAATGTTTACGATTCATGGGGAGATGGAATCTTTGACACTGATGGAAACCAATATGCTTTTCTAGTTAATAATTCATCAGGGGTCACTATTGCTACAAATGATGGCAACTTTGATTATGAAGCACAAGAAGTGTTTTGTCCTGATGGAACAGGTTGCGGGATTACGGCAGATATAAACTTATCTCATTCAACCGATAACAATGGGGCTATTACAATTAATACTAATTCAGGGATAAATCCGTTTCTATACAGTATAGATGGAGGGCTAACATTTGTTGAGAATAATAATTTCACAGATTTGGCTCCAGGAGAGTATACTATAGTCATAGAAGGGCCCACTGGAATTTGTTCTTATGAAGAGATCGTTTCTATTGAAACCTGTGCGTTTACGACTGCAGATATAGAAGAGATCGAAACCTCTTCTGTTATAACTGCAAATGGTTCGATTTTAATCACTCCTACTTCGGGAGTCGGCCCTTATCAATATAGTATTGATGGAGGTCAAAACTTTGTTGCCAATAATGAATTCCTTGATTTAGCTGTGGGTAACTATAACGTAATCGTAATAGATGGTTCAGAGATGTGCCAATATGAGGTAAGTGTCCCTATTCTAGCAGGAACTGGTCTGCAGGTTAATGAACAGAACCTGTTAGCCGATGCTATCAAGGTATATCCGAATCCAACTTACAATAGTATTAACGTTGAATTCGAATTGTTTTCTGAAATATCTGATGATGTAAAAATTGAAGTTTACGATAATTTGGGACGAACAATTAAAACAAGTTCACTTTCAAAGAATAGTAGTGGGAAAACTACTTTATCTCTAGATCGTTTTGTTTCTGGAAGTTATTTCATCAGGTGTCATAACGGTAATTTTTCAAAAACATTTAAGGTAGTTAAGATGTAAGTTATTCAATAAAGGCAGAGATTTTTATACTTGTTTATCTGATGTTTTGAAAAGGAAGAATGATTTTAGAACCCTATCCTTATTTGGATGGGGTTTTTTGTGGGATCTCGTTTCTTTAGGGACTAGGCATAAATGAAGAAGTCGTCAGGATAAAAATAATTCAAGATGAACCAAATGAAGGATAGAGTAAAAAGAATACCGATAGAGTCTTTAAAAGAGAATAATGAGCATTCTGATCCACAGAAGCCATTAGATGCTCCGACCGGTGCAGAGTTAAAACCAAAGACAAATGAAGATCTAAACGCAGAAAATCCTACTAGACAGGGCAGAAGACAAGCTACAGAAGAGGAACTGAATAATCCGCTGCATGGAGTAAAACTAGCCGAGATTTTAGAGCGTCTGGTAGCACATTATGGTTGGGAGTATATGGCTGAGCGTGTTAAAATCCGCTGTTTCAGTAATAACCCGTCTATGAAATCAAGCCTAGGATTTTTAAGAAAAACCAAATGGGCTCGTGTGCATGTTGAAGACGTCTATCTAGATATGCTGGAAGAAATAGAGAACTAACTTGAATAGCGAGAAAGTTTTCAGATAGTCTAACCCGAGATGAGCTGCCACAAGTTTTAATTTGTCGACCAAATCACCTCATGCGCCATGTTCATCGAGTTGAAAAAAAACACTAGAGCATCATCAAGAATTAAAATAGCTTTTGTACTGCCAGATTCTTGGTAGAAATGCAGAGAGTAACACAGGATAAAACAACATATCAGTAATAATACTCCCGGTAGAAAAAGTCATATTATCTTCAATTATGGTATTTTTTCCTGAACGATGTAAAATGTGCTTGTGTTTCCATTTCTTTAGTGGAAATGGTAGCTTTCGGCCTTCATCTATGAAATAGCACTTGTCCTCTGAAACTACGTTTTCAGTTATTTCACTGACCCATTCGCCAGCTAAGGGCAGTTTTAAATGTACAATATCACCTTTTTTGGACCCCCCAAATTCTATTAGCTGAGCTCCAGGTGGCAGCAAGTATCTGAACAAATCAGCATCAAACCGATTGGTTATAGCTGATAAATCTCCAATTACTTTTGAACGAAGGGTCATATTCATAACGGCAATTAACCACTTCTATTCGAATTAGTTCTAACAAAACCCTAGTCATTCTTAATAGCTTACGGAAATCTCAACCTTAGATTTTATTCATTTCTTTTATGATGTTTCGTCCTTTATCTTTCGGGCCTACCACATAGGCACATCATAGACCCCTAATTTATTTTTAAGGATGTTCTTAACGTGAAACTCACCTGGCTCAGGGATGTCTTCATACAAGTCAAAGGTTATGCAGCGCTCCGGTAATGCTTCAAAAACCATGAGAAAACGCTCCCCTGCATCAATCCATTGCCAGTTTGGGTATTGTCCCACATTATCGGAATATACAAGTCTTGATCGATTTCCTGTCTGATTACAAATCAGACAAGTCGATTTCCAGATGCGTACGGATGTAGAAAAGGAATACCAACTTCTTATTACGGTCTGCTTCTCAA
>DDEI01000042.1 GCA_002336675.1 Flavobacteriales bacterium UBA1958
GGAACCTCTATCATAGGATCTCCATTTGATAAGTTGGTTCTAATGCCTGTGAAGCTAATCACCAGAATGGTCGATGTGAGAAATACCGATTGTCAAATCTTGGTAAAGTCCAAACCGGGGGTTTCTAATTCGGAGTTAAAAGATGAAATTATAGGACAGTTCAGGGCCATTAGAAAGCTGAGTATAAGGAAGAAGAATGACTTCTCAGTCAATGAAGCTAGCATGCTCTCTGCTCTTGTGGATGGAGTGTTTACTATGATTAATGCTGTTGGGTTTATTATAGGCTTTTTTGCTATTTTAGTGGGGGGATTTAGTATAGCTAATATCATGTTTGTGTCTGTGAAAGAACGGACTAATATCATAGGAATTCAAAAAGCACTTGGAGCTAAAAACAGTTTTATTATGCTTCAGTTTTTAGCAGAATCTATTGTTTTGTGTGTTTTTGGAGGAATAATAGGACTTATCCTTATGAGTGTTCTAGTGCTTATTGTGAATATGTGGTCAGATAGTTTTACGCTAGTAATTTTCTGGAGTAACCTAGTGATAGGAGTAGTAATTTCTGCGGTAATCGGACTGGCGTCAGGGATTTTACCTGCTTACAAAGCGTCTAGATTAAACCCCGTGGATGCTATCAGAAGCAAGTGAGAGTTAGCTTTTTACATCCAAGGCATCTCTAAGTGCATTTCCGAGCAGCATAAATGCCAATACTAAAATCATAATGCATACCCCAGGAAGAATAGCCAAATAGGCATAATCTGTAGTAATGTATGCGTAGTGTTCTTTAATCATATTTCCCCAGGAAGGAGTAGGAACCTGAGCACCTATTCCTAAGAAACTTAATCCAGCTTCTATGAGTATGGCTGCCGCAAAGTTAGCCGCAGTAACCACGATTACAGGACTGAAAATATTGGGTAGAATATGCTTGAGCATGATTCTTAGATCAGAAAACCCCAGTGACCGAGCGGCTGTTACATAATCCAATTCTCTCTCAGCTATAACTTGTCCTCTTACTATTCTCGCTACTTCTACCCACATGGTTAATCCCACTGCCAGAAAGACTTTCCAGAACCCTTTCCCGAAAACCAAAGTGATAGCCATTACCATTAATAGAGTGGGAATAGACCAAATCACATTGATAAACCACATAATAAAATCATCGGTTTTTCCTCTGTAATATCCAGAAAGTAATCCCAGTAAAATTCCTATGAGTAAAGAGATAAATACGGCTATAAATCCTACAGAAATGGAAATAGCCGTTCCGGCCATAAGTCTGCTGAGGTAATCTCTTCCATATTTATCGGTTCCTAAGAGGTACGTTTTTCGGATAATGGCATCAGAATATCTCTGGGTTAATTCAGTATCTGAAACAGTTTCAGAGACCAGTTCACCGTCTTTGAAGTGTGATACAGTATGCCCTGTATTGGTCTTTTGGTGATTTCCTTCTCCCAAGTGGTAAAGCACATCTACTAAGTGAATAGAAAGGATTTCATCTTCTCCCGTAGCTTTATAAAAGACAGAATCTGATTTGATCTCCCAGGATTCTAGAGGAATGTAATTAGAAGAATATTCCCATCCGCCATCTGCTATGCATGTGAAAAAGTTAGGGCGTTTATAGGCTTCGTTTTTATGAACCATTAAGAGGTCAGCGGTAAACCCAGGTTTCATTCTCGAAATGCTCAGAAGTTGCGTGTTGGCATCTGGAGAATGGTCTGGTCTTACAAAAGGGCCTAGAATAGCTATAAGCGTGATAAGCAGAATAACGCCAAAACTCAGTTGAGCTATTCTGTTTCTCAGCAGTTTTTTAAATGTTAACTTCTCTGGAGATATGCCTTTTTTCTCAGCCATTTATATTTTTCTGCCTTTCCATTTGGGTTTAAGAAATAGCGTTGCTACGCTTACAAAAGTGATATAAAAAGGGTAGACGACCATAAAAAGGGGGATGTACTTCAAAAGAGTTTTTCGGCTACGGGCTGTTAATGGAAATAAAACGAGGTACAAATCACAAGCAGATTTAATGAAAAACCCCAAGGCGAAAATCCTCCAGTTTCCAAAGTAAAACAATGGAAACAAAGCCAAATTCGCTGTAAGAATCAGTACTCCGATTCTCTTGACATCATTGGATTTGAACTTGAAGGTTTTGCTTCCCCATCTTATTTTTTGATTTAATAACTGCATGAAAGAAGAACTAGGTTCTGTCGAAACAGACATATCATGGCAGTACGAATACCCCACAGAGTGAGATTCGCTTAACTGTAACTGCTCCATAAAGAAAACATCATCTCCACTAGCCATGTGCTCGTGAGAAGAATAGCCACTAAAATCGAAAAACGCTTTCTTTTTAAAAGCCAAATGTGCTCCATTCGCCAATATTGGCTTCTGCTGTTGCGCATAACCGAAAGTAATGCCCTGTAAAACGGTAAACTCTAAAGCTTCTATTTTCTGATAAAATTTAGGATATGGAAAAATGTCCACAGGGAGAATTACCATATCTGTGGGTGCGTTTGCACAAGTTTTTGTAACGAAATCCATCCATAAGGCCGGAATAGAAATATCTGCATCTAGCGTAACTATCCAGTCGTTTTTCGCCAATTGAATTCCTTCAGTAAGGGCGTTCTTTTTTCCTTCTTTTTGAGCGTTAATTAGCTGAAAATTTATATAATTAGAAGAAATCAAGCCCCTTAAAGCTTCTTCGCCTCCGTCTGTACTGTAATCATTTACCAGAATAACTTCACAGTTCGCAAACCCGGAGATTTGAATTAATAATTGATTTATGAGTTTTTGGATAGTTCCATTTTCGTTTCTAAACGGAATTATGATACTCACTGGTTGGTGAATTTCACCTTCAGATTTAATAGAGCCTTCCATTTTCTTTCGAAAACTTTTATGAGTTCTATCTGCCCAAAATAAGTAAGGTGCATAAATTGCTAATATGAAAAGTAACCAGAGCATAATAAGAGAACAAAGAAATACTATTTTCGAATCTTTCAAAGAAGATGTCAGAGAAGAAACCCGTTCAAGAGCGAATTATTTTAGGTATTGACCCAGGAACCAGTGTCATGGGATATGGAATAATTATAGCCAAAGGGAAAAAGATGGAGTTGATGAGAATGGGAGTAATCCGGCTGAGTAAGTATCCAGACCATGCGGTGAAAATGAAAAAAATATTTGATCGAGTATGTCAACTCATAGAAGAATTTAGCCCAGATGAATTAGCCATAGAGGCGCCATTTTTCGGAAAAAACGTGCAGTCTATGCTCAAGTTGGGTAGGGCACAAGGGGTTTCTATAGCCGCAGCATTGCGGTATGATATGTCTTATGTGGAGTATGCGCCTAGAAAGATAAAACAGTCCATCACCGGAAATGGAAATGCCTCTAAAGAGCAGGTAGCAGCCATGCTTCAGTCTACTTTGAATATCCCGGCAGAGAACATGCCTAAGGATCTGGATGCCACAGATGGACTAGGCGCTGCAGTGTGTCATTTCTATCAGTCATCTAATACTGTAGGAGGAAAATCTTATGCGAGTTGGAAGTCATTTATAAATGAAAACCCTACGAGGTCAAAGAAGAAGTAATTCTATGAAGTTGATGGAAAACAGGTTTTCTCCATCCTGAGAGTTCATCTGTGAAGTAGTTTTCATGTCGCTAACTTATAGTAAGTCATTACTTTAGTAGTGGATAGAGTTAGCGAGTTGTATTCTAGAGATATGCTATTCTAGAAGTAAAGAAATCAATTCCTTTTTACTAATTCCAGCCGCCGCCGCTTGCTGAGGTATGAGACTAGCCTCTGAGAATCCAGGAACGGTATTCACTTCTATTAAATAAGGTCCTTTTTCATTTAATAGAAAATCTATTCTGATCATACCATTGCAACGAAGAATATCATAAACCTCTGTAGCTATTTTTTGTATCTGAAGTGTAAGTTTTTCTGGGATGTCGGCAGGGGTGATTTCGTTACTATTTCCTTCATACTTGGCTTTGTAGTCAAAGAATTCTCCAAAGGGAATC
>DDEI01000101.1 GCA_002336675.1 Flavobacteriales bacterium UBA1958
TTTATACTCACCTAGAGAACTCGTACTCGTCCAAATCAAATCAACCCACTCAGGGTGATCGATATAAGGATTCCTGTTATCTTGAATATCATAAACCTCGTTATTTCTATCTAATTCTTTTTGACTAACAGGATCATTCCAGTGCCATTCTAATAACATGTTAGCGTGCCATTCTGCCAAATTATTTCCACTGAAAGCATTAGAATTCCATGAATCCAAATTATCCATATATCTAGTAGCTGCATAGAAATAGGTTCGAGCAAAATCACCTTTGTATTCATCAATAGGTTCGAAAACTATACCTGTATATCCAGGATAAGTATTTGCTCCTCTCTTACATCCATTTGTAGTGGTTACTGATGGATTATCTACTTCTCCGAACGGATAAGCACCTCTAATTCCATTTGTCCAACCATCTGTTGGATAAAGATGAAACAAATCTGTATAAGTAGGATTGGCATCATTATACCAGCTAGCCGGTACCGAATGCTCTCTGTTATAACAGCTACCTTCTCCTGAATAGCTGCCACATTGATCAGCACCAAAGGTGTATTCGTAAGCTGGTTGTTCACCTTCCTCAGGTGTAGAATACATATCCCAGACCTTTCCGTTAGGTTTTCTATCTGTAGACTGCATATGAGACCAAAGGCTTCCATAACTCTGGGAGTCATGATTGTCTATAATTTCTTCTAGAGCATCTCTTAGATTCTCACCTACTTCTCCTTCTGCATTATCATAATATCCTTCAGGTATTTGCGCGTAGCAATTCATACTAAGTAATATGGCAACAATAACTCCAATGATTCTCATGAGGCAAAGGTATTTAAAATGAACAGAAAATAAGCCTACTTGTTTAATCTAAACTTAGCAACTTTTCCTCTTCTTCCTGCTAACCAAATAAACTCATTCCCTGCATCACATGCAAAATATCCTTCACCTGAAATTGATGTCCAAGTTTTAAAATCCCACGAGATATCTATCCCGGTTCTTCCGCATGCTGCGGCCAAACCAGTTTTAGTTATTGCTACGCATGACCTGTAACCAAGTGGGCCATTAGTTTCAACTAGATTCCAAATCTCCCCTCCATCAGTAGTGAATGCACAATTAAACTTCACACGAGTAGAGTCCACATAATCACCGCCCACTAACACTCCATTTAGCTCATCTTTCATAGCCATAGAGAAAACCCCCTGTCCTGCTCCACCTATGATAGGTGTCATAAAAACCTCCCAGGTTTGGCCTTTATCTTCAGATTTAAAGACCCTACTAACATCTCCACCACCAGTAGCTATCCAAATAGTATTATCTATGTAAACCACGCCCGTTCCACTAGCTGCAAATCCTGCTTCATCTTTTAAAGCTACTGGAATTCTTTCTGATGGAATTCTCGTCCAGGTTTCACCTCCATCAGAAGTAAGCAGTACATCCATACTTTCACTTACAGGATCTCCATAGGCAACTCCATTTAACTCGTCAGAAAAATCCATTCCATCTAGAAAGACGTTTGAGTTTTCATCTTCAAATTGAAGCACCCATGTCTCCCCGCTATTTTCAGTATGATAGATTCGAGCGCCATTCCCCGAGCTCATTACCCAAGCACGTTTAGCATCCAGAGCATGAATATCTCTAAAATCTAAACTCTTACAGTTCGGAACTGTCACATCCTTCCATTTCTTTCCTCCATTTTCGGTTAAAAGCACTGTACCACCAGTACCACTAATCCATACCACGCTATCCGATACCGCTTGCACACCTCTAAAGTGAGCTAAAGAAGGGTTTTTAACTTGAATTACTTGTTCGTGGGTAGGCTGAATTACTGAATCACTATCAAAGCATCCAAAAGCGAATATCAGGCAGAAAAAAAGAAAGAATGTATATTTTTTCATAAGATGAAAATAAGATATTCAAGCCTTTTTGGATTTTTTAATCGTTTAAAAAACTGCATCTTTCTAAAATCATTCTATACATGATGCAAAAAATGCATTAATCGCAAGTAAGTATTCTTACTCCGTTTTTACCCAAAATTGAACCAACCTATTGATTAAATTAATAGTCATTATTAATCATTTAATATACATATTAAGTTGTTTTATCTAACATTTAACTGTTTTAATCATTTGTTTTCACTAGTTCACACAGCTTTCGAAGGTGATCCTACAGATGGAGCTAACCCAGCATCAGGAATCCTAAGACATCACTCTGTAGATTTATCTGCCTATAATGGTCAAACTGTCCATGTGGCTATTTTACATGATTCTGATGATGACTTTAGACTTTATGTAGATTACATAAAAGCAGGACCTGCAGGAGATATCGTCTCTATTGATGAGTTAACAGGAAGAACGTTCGAGGTAAATGTATATCCTAACCCTGCGGCTGATCAAGTAAATATTTCATTTGATTCTAATGTAGATGGAAAAGCGACACTTCAAATCTTAAACTCTTTAGGTCAAGTGATAGAACAAACTTCTGTGAACACAAACGTTTCTAATACTGCTAAATTCAATGTATCAGAATATGCTACTGGTGTTTATACTGCTAGATTAAATTTTGGTGCTAACATCGTAGACAAAAGATTCGTAGTACAGTAGTTTTTAAATAAAACTTTATAGGGAAAGCCAGTGCTCTAAGCACTGGCTTTTTTTTATTCATTGATTTCTACGAAATAAAGTACTCCTGCATGGTCATCTGTAATAAAGAACGAGTTCTCATCGTAGATAAAAACATCTGTAGGCCTGCCAAATCGATGACCCTCCTTCAGCCAACCAGAAATAACGGGTTCAGGCTCTAGCCCTTCTGCTATTCTTACCAGATTATACCCATTCCCTATTCTTACATATCCCGACCCATGCAGTGCCACTAAGAAGTAATTACGAATAGACTCTGGCCAATTATCTCCTTCAAAAAACTCAAAACCTAATGGAGCTGAGTGCCCACCTAGCTCCGCGTAAGCCAAAGGAATATCCTCAGCTAACAGAGAATCATGTATCCAATTCTCACTCGTATCTGCTCTAATTTCTCCATCTTGCTGATAGAAGTATGGCCAACCGTAGTGCGCTCCTCTTTCTAGTTGATATAAGGCCTCATCTGGAGCATCATCTCCCAGATGGTCTGCTCCCATATTAGTGCTATATAACGCTCCTTGAATCCAATTAATGTCTACTGCATTTCTTACTCCGTAAGCATAATGATTGACGTTCTTACCGTCCAAGTCCATTTCTAGTATACTGGCCCGTTCTGGCTCTTTTTCTTCACAAGCGTTACAGCTAGAACCTACACTCACGTATACCTTTTCATTATGGATGGCTACCGTCCTAGTTAAATGCCAACCGCCATACTTATAACTCAGCCCATAATCTGGAAATTCTGCTACAAGCTGCTCTGGTGAAGAGGGTATGGTTTCTCCTTTTATGTATTTGTAGCGAACTAACTTTTGAGTTAAAGCTATATAGAGCCAATCTACCCCGCTAGTATCTCTATGAAAAGCAGTATTGTTTGGATTTCTTAATTTCTCTAAATAAGTAATACACGTATCGAATTTAGCAGTGGATTTATCAAACCCGTCAAGGATAAAAACCTTTCCTCTTGAGTTATCTGCTCTGTTTTTCATATCCGTGGCGAATATCCTTCCATCTGGGCTTTTAGATAAGAAACGAAGTCTACCAAACCCTTCCTGGGCTACGCTAATATTCCATTTCTCAGGGAGCGTTAAATCGAATGTCGTGTCTCTGAGCTGAATAGACTGATTATGAAAACTTAAAGTAGCTTTAATAGGAGGTTCTAGATTAGAACTTAGAGAGGCTAATTCCTCGTTTATAGTTTGAAGAGTATCTCCTACAGGTTCTTTTGAATATGACTTACTGTCTTTATCGGTTGTTGAATCCAACTGCTGAACACATGAAGCAAGGAGCAAAACCATTGCAAGGCTTGGAATAAACTTACCTATAAATACCTCTTTCATTTAACGCCTTTCTAAATCGGTTTGCATAAATATTATGTTGTGAAAGATGCTTAGCGAAATAACTTTCACCTGAAAAATCCTCCTTAGCTACAAAGTAAATGTAGTCATGCTTGGAGTAGTTAAGCACGGCATCGACATACTGGCTTGGCGGAACTAAAATAGGACCTGGAGGTAATCCAGCGTACTTGTATGTATTATATGGAGAATCTATCTCCTTATGCTTATTTAATACTCGAGTAATAGTGAAGTCTCCTGCGGCGAATATAAGCGTAGGATCTGCCTGGAGAGGAATACCCCTTTTAAGTCTATTCACATATACGCCCGCTACCATAGGCATGTCTTTTTTCAGTTTAGTCTCCCAATAGACAATGGATGCTAGTGTTACAACCTCACTCTGAGTCATGCCCATGGACTTAGCTTTGGCTATTCTGTCAGCAGTCCAAAATTTCTTAAACTCCTTCCCCATTCTGCTCATGAGCTGAGACGTCGAAGTGTTCCAGTCTATGTTATACGTATTAGGAATAAACATGGAAATAATGGTATTCTTGTTAAATCCAAACTTGGCTATAGAATCGGAATCATTCAACCATGAAGCTATAGAAGCAGAATCAGCTACTATATTTCTAGCCAATCTTCCAGCTAAATCTTCCTTAGTACGAATTTGATTGAATTGGACTTTTACTTCCTGCTTTCCTCTTCCTGCTCTCAGGTGATTGACTAAATCAGTATTAGACCACCCTGGCTGCAGCGTGTATTTTCCAGGAACTACATTTCCACCTTTATAATTTTTAAGAGAAAAGAGCCATTCTAAATTTTCAGAAGAAGAAATAAGCTGTCCATTTTTTAGGAGAGCTATTACCTCATTGGTATTAGAACCGGTAGGAATATAAAGTGCTTTAGGAGATTCTGCATCTACTAAAACGTTAGCTTGAGTTAAGCTCTGGATTTTACTGTAAAAGACAAAACCACCCGCTATTATTATTAAAAACAGCGCTATACCAGCTATCTTTAACATTCTCTTCATTTATCTTCTTCTTCTTCCTTTGTCTTTCGATTCGGATTTCTTAGAGTCTTTTCTCTTTTTAGATTTAGGAGCATCCTCAAAACTTTGTCCATCTGGATTTACTTTAAGCTCTCTCCCATCTATAGAAAAACCTCTAAATTTACCCATCACCTGCTTACTCTTGGCATTATCTACTTCGAAGAAGCTATGGCCTCTATCCATGTCTACATCACCAAAATCGCTTTTGCTAAATCCTGTCTGTTCTACTAAGAAGTTTAACAAATCAGAACGACTAATTTCATCTCTCTGACCTACGTTAATATAGAATTTCGTCTTGTCTTTACTATTTTTTATTGACGGCTCCCTTCTTTCAGCAGGCTTAAAGTCATCTCTTTTGCCTCTAGAGTCTCTATCTCTTCTATCTCCTCTATCCTTATCTCTAGAAGAAGATCTACTGCTTCTATCCCCTCTATCGTTTCCTCCTCTTCCTCTATCGTTTCTATCGCCTCTATCTCTACCTCCTCTGTCTCCTCTATCGCTTCTTTCTGCTGGAGCCTCCGTTCTGTGAAGTTTTTGAACTTCCAGAGCTACTACTTTTTCGAGAAGCGCATCTGGCTCCATTTCAGCTAGTTTAGTCGCTATTTTACTCACTACATTTATATCCGCTCCTTTAGGAAGCTCAGCTGCTAACAGTCTGTCAGCCCACTTGGATAAGTTTAATTCTAATATTTCAGATGCATCTGGAGGAGTAACCTCTTTAAATGTTGCTTTTATCTGTCTCTCTAGATTTCTGATTTTTCTGATTTCACTTTTATTTATTATAGAAAGTGATATTCCAGATTTACCCGCTCTCGCCGTTCTTCCACTTCTGTGTGTGTAGTAAGAACTATCATCTGGCAGCTGATAATGGAAAACATGTGATAAATCGTTAACATCTATTCCTCTGGCTGCTACATCAGTACAAATACATAAAGTCAACCTATTTGCTTTGAACTGGTTCATCACCTTCGTTCTCTGCGCTTGACTTAAGTCTCCATGAAGAGCGCCGACGTTATATCCTTTACGAGTTAAATCTTCGGCTAAAGATTGAGTACCAGCTTTAGTTCGGCAAAACACAATAGCCCTCATCTTAGGGTCGGAATCTACAAATCTAGTAAGCGTACTTTGCTTATAACTATTGTTCACCACCACATATTCGTGGCTAATGTTTTTATTCGTCTCATTTCCTACGCTAACTTTTACTTCGGCAGCACCAGGACGCATGTATTTCTCTACTATTCTTCTAATTCCAGAAGGCATTGTGGCTGAAAACAACCAAGTAGCTCTCTTTTTCGGAGCAGATTTTAGAATTTTGTCTATGTCTTCTTTGAAGCCCATATTCAACATCTCATCAGCTTCGTCTAATACTAGGTATTTTAAATCTCCTAGCTTGGCAGACTTACGGGATATTAAATCTAGAAGTCTTCCTGGCGTTGCAATAAGAATATGAGGCGGTCTTTTTAAATCTCTAAGCTGAGTCGAAATAGCTGTTCCACCGTAAACTACAGAGGTCTTGAGTTTCCTGTTATGCTTGTTAAACAAATCTATCTGATCTGCTATTTGCTGACATAACTCCCTGGTTGGGCTTAATATAAGTGCCTGAGTTATGTACTCAGAGGTATCTACTAAATCTAATAATGGCAGTGCAAAAGCTGCTGTTTTACCGGTACCCGTGTGGGCTAAACCTATAAAATCTTTTTCGTTTTCAAGCAAAATCGGAATAGCTCCTGCTTGGATATCTGTGGGTTTTTCGAACTTTAGCCCTTCCAGAGCTTTTAAAATCGGTTCGGATAAACCCAGTTCTTTAAATGAACTCAAATGTAATTTACTTTTATTTCTATGCTCTGCCTAATGCTTTGAGCATCTTCGTATGATACCACAAAGCTCGTACAAAAGTTTTATGTTCATGGTATGGAATGCCAAATTCTTTTGCTGTCGCTTTTACGATAGGCGCAATCTTCTTGTAATGAATGTGACAAATATGTGGAAATAGGTGATGTTCTATCTGAAAATTCAATCCTCCAGCGTACCAACTTAACAGACTACTTCCATTGGCATAGTTTGATGTAGTCTCCAACTGGTGAACGGCAGGATGGACATCCATCTGACCTTCTTCTGAGGGTAAATCAAATTTCAAATCTTCCATGACGTGAGCAGGTTGGAATATAGCCGCTAGAATTAACCCCGATAACAAATGACCTAAAATGAATCCCCCAAAGACTACACCCCATGATATAACTGGCGTAAGCACCGTTACAGGAACTATAAAGAATATAATCCAATACATCACTTTCCAGACTATCATTTTTCCTACCTCGGCTTTATATGTGGTGTTCTGTCCTTTGACCAAATCCATTTTTTCATATCTCGCTAATTGAATGAAATCTTTAGCTGTTATCCAAAACACTGTCATTAACGAATAAAAGAACCAGGCATATATATACTGTAACCTGTGTATCGGTTTTCTCTCTGCATGTGGGGAAAACCTAAGGAATGGAGGAGTCTCTATGTCTTCATCATACCCATCTATGTTCGTGTAAGAATGGTGGAGGACATTATGTTGGATTCTCCATGTAATGGCGCTTCCTCCAACTGCATCTATATATCTAGACACCAAATTGTTAATTCTAGGCTTATCTGAAAAGGCACCGTGGTTAGCATCATGCATTATACTCAGGCCTATGCCGGCCTGTCCTATTCCTAATAGGGTGTATAACATAATTACTACCCAAGGACTAGTAATAACGCCAAACCACAAAAAACCTATGGGTATAAGATAAAAAACGGTAAGAATGCCTGTCTTCAGAAACATAGCTGAATTGGCCTTTTTACTGATGTTATTCTCTTCAAAATAGCCCTCTACCCTTGACTTTAATGTTTTGAAAAACTCTTTATCCTTCTTTCTATCAAATCGTACTGGTTTCATGTGATTCCTTTAAATTCAAGAACAAAAATAATAGTATTTATGTGTAGTATTATCACAAAAGAACCTTCTTATGAAGATTCGATATTTAACTTTATTTAATGATCACTTCTCGACTGAACAATGGTATCAACTGTGATTATGAGATATTTATTCATAATAAGTTCAAACTTATCAAACTAAGACATCTTTGTTCAACGGAAATAATACTTTTGCGTATTCTAAACCTCAAAAAAAATGAAATTATATTTCACTGCTATATTAACTTTTTTCCTGCTGAACCTAGCCTCACAAGAAATTCTTACAGATTCTATTTCTGAAGCATTCGTATACGAGAACAGAATCCAAACGCCTCTTTCTCAAAAAGCGGCGAGCGTAACTGTTATAACTAAAAAAGAACTGCAAGAGCTCCCTGGAGTTACTGTGGCTGACAAGTTACACAACGTTAACGGACTCGACTTAAGGTCCAGAGGCCCTCATGGCGTTCAAACTGATATTGGTCTAAGAGGGAGTTCCTTTGACCAAGTACTCGTTTTAATCAACGGAATAAAGCTAAATGACGCCCAAACAGGCCATCATGTTATGAACCTACCTATCGACCTAGAAAGTATCGACAGAATTGAGATTCATTTCGGAAGTGCTGCTAGGGTCTTTGGACAAAATGCCTTTGCAGGTGCTATTAACATCATTACTAAAATCTCCGAAGATGATTTTATTAAAGTCAAAGCTAGTGCAGGTGATTATAACCTTCGTAATGCAGGTCTTACGGCTAATATAGCAACTAAGAATTTTAAGCAAAGTATTTCTGGAGAATTCAACTCCTCTGATGGATACAAATTCAATACAGATTATGAGATTATAAATGGACTTTACCAGTCTGAGCTGAATCTAAATGGACATAAGCTAAATACCATGCTTGGCTACACCTCTAGGAAATTTGGCGCTAATGGGTTTTACGCAAGTGAAGATTACAAAGATCAGTATGAGGAAGTAACGACTATCCTCTCCTCCTTATCGTATTCTCCAAGATTAAGAAACACTGAAAACAATATTTTGATAAGAGGTTACTGGAGGAATAACTTAGATGATTATGTATTCCTTAGAGAAGACCCGAGCTACTTCAATAATATTCACACCAATAATCAATATGGATTAGAAGTGAATTCGACATTCAAAACTAAATATGGAATTTTAGGCTTAGGAATGGATGCTCAATTGGTAAGGTTAGAAAGTAATAACTTAGGAAAAAGAGAACGAACCGTCGTTACTGGTTTTCTAGAGCATAAATTTCAACTGGTTTCCGGAAAAGTAAACATCACTCCTGGAGTTCAAGTTAACCAGTTTAGCGATTTTGGAATCAGCTATTTACCTGGAGTTGACGCTGCTTACTTCGTGTCACCTAAGTCAAAAATATATGCGAGCGTAGGACAGACATTAAGGGTTCCTTCATATACCGACTTATACTACTCAAGCCCTGCAAATGGAAGTAACCCTGATTTAAAACCAGAAACTGCTTTCTCTCAAGAAATAGGATACAGCACAAAACTATCTCCTAAAATAAATTTAGATGTGGCTGTTTTCAACAGAAGCTCCTCGGATCTGATAGATAGAATTAAAGACACCCCTGAATCGGTTTGGATTCCTTACAACATTTCTAAATTAAGAACTTCTGGAGTTAGTTCGAATATAGCATACAATAATCCTCAATCTTCAATTATTAAACAAGTAAGATTAGGATACACCTATCTCGATTCCGACATAGAGGTAAATGAGGGAATCACTTCAAGATATGCTTTAGAAAATTTAAGACATCAGCTAACAGCAGGTTTTACGCTGAACTACACAAAGCATCTTTCGCATAATGTTTCATACAGATATGCGGATAGATTAAATCTAGATTCTTATGGCTTGTTAGACTCTAGGATTAACCTCAGTATAAAACGAAACTTAACATGGAATGTCTTTGTCGATGTCACTAATATTCTGGATATCGACTATAAAGAAACCAATCTGGTAAGAATGCCTGGAAGATGGGCTTCTGCTGGGGTTAGTTATAAAATTGGACTTTAGGTTTGAGCATCGTTTCAGAATTAAGCTTAACGCTTCATTCAGCGTATCAAAAAAACATTAATGGCCAAATAAAAAAGGAACAGAGCTTAATCCTAAGATAGCTCTCTTTTCGCCAAAGCGTCGGTTTGCAAAACACTTCGTCAAAAACAATAGAATGAAGAGACATATAACTTTTATATTTTTACTGCTGCTCCTGAGTTGTAATAAATATTCTGAAAAAGTTTCGGGAAACTACAATGGACAAATGTCAATTAATGATTCCATTATTTCTAACAGTGCTAATATTTCAATTTCAGAAGTGTCTAAAAAAAGAATTTCTATCACAAGTGATTTCTTTCCCAGCTACCAATTAGATATTGACAGGCAAAGATATTTTTCAAGTGTGACCTATTTCCACGAAGGTGATAACCTGATTGATTCAGATGTATTAGAAATTGGAGAGACGGGAGATGGATTATATTTAACCTTAATTCATTTGGGCAATATTGACAATAAGTACACTTTTTCCGGGGAAAGGAATTGAAAAAATCAATGGACTGATAATAGTTACGTGGAATTAAGTGCTTAGAAGCAGAGATATTGAGGCTTTAGTTTCAAAATAAGCTCCTTATTGCAAGATTTAAATATCTTCAGAACCTTTGAACACAATTTTAATTGAAATTACCCATTTATGAATGCAACTATTTTAAAACCTTAAATTTCACAGAAACCACATGCACCCTCTTAAAGAATGGCTTTCTGGATTCATTTCATTAAAATATCTGCCTAGATTTTTCAGTTTAATATATAACGTAAGCCCAAAATTATTTATTTCTAATACTACATTAAGACTTATAAAAGCGGTATTCCCGATAGTTCTTCTCTGGTTAGGGAAAGAAATTATAGATGAAATCATTCTTCATACAACCACTGAGAACGTAGAATTCAATAGACTTTATACCCTTATCGCTATAGAATTAGTTCTAGTAGTTTTAAATGATATTATTAGCAGAGTGATTCTACTAACAGATGGTCTTTTGGGGGCGCTATATGGAAATGCTTCATCTGTAGAACTAATCCAAAAAACAGCTCGAGTAGAAATCTCCGACTTGGAAGATTCTGAGTTTTATGACAAATTAGAGCGCGCTCGAAGACAAACCACGAGCAGAGTTTCATTAATGTCAGCTGTGCTCTCTCAAGGCCAAGATTTGATTACTATCATCTCTTTAGTTTCGGCTTTGTTGTACTTCTACCCTATTCTTATTCTACTCCTCGCTATCTCTATAATTCCTACTTTCATCAATGAGCTAAAGTTCAGTAAATCGGATTACGCGTTGCAACGCTCCTGGACACCAGAAAGAAGAGAACTCGACTACATGAGGATGATAGGCGCCAGTGATGTCACCGCCAAGGAAGTAAAGCTATTCGGGCTAGCTAACTTCATCAGTGAGAGTTTCACCAAAATAGCTGACAAGTTTTACTCACAACAGAAAAAACTCAATATCAAAAGAACCATCTTCGGAAGTGCGTTTCATATTCTGAGTGATTTGGCTTATTACGGAGCTTATGTATTTATAGCGTTAAAAGCGGCTGTGTCTGTAGTAACGATTGGTGGATTAACTTTCTTGGCTGGTTCATTTAGCAGACTAAGAAGTAACCTACAAACCATATTTTTGCGATTTACACAGATTAACGAGAGCGCCATGTATCTCCAAGACTATTTTGAATTTATAGACGTGGAGCTAAAGAACGATATCGGTTTTGAGCAAAAAGCACTCCCTACCGAGGTTAAGGAAGGCTTCGAATTTAAGAACGTTTCTTTTAATTACCCTAACAGTGAACATTCTGTATTCGAAAATGTGTCGTTTAAGCTTCCTAAAGGGGAGAAACTGGCGCTAGTTGGTGAAAATGGTTCAGGTAAAACCACACTTATCAAACTACTACTGCGCTTTTATGAGCCGACCGCAGGCGCTATACTTATGGACGGTATAGATGTGAGGCATTACGACAAAGAGGCTTATCAGAAATTCTTTGGAGCTATTTTTCAAGATTTCGTGAAATACTACTTAACTGCTCGAGTAAACATAGCTGTCGGTAAAATAACAGATTTAGACAATAAGGAAAAAATAAAGGATTCTGCAGTACGCAGCTTAGCCCACGAAGTGATAGATACGCTACCAAAAGGTTATAATCAAGAGCTCGGTCGAAGATTCAAGAAAGGAGTTGAACTATCAGGTGGTCAGTGGCAAAAAGTAGCCATAGCCAGAGCATACATGTCAGATGCACAAGTGCTCATACTGGATGAACCTACATCTGCCTTAGACGCTAGAGCAGAATATGAAGTTTTTCAGCGTTTCATTGGACTCACAGAGGGTAAGACAAGCATAATTATTTCTCATAGATTTTCAACTGTAAGAATGGCAGATAGGATAATGGTTTTAAAAGATGGAAAAATCTTAGAAATGGGCACCCATGAAGAACTGTTAGCTAATAAGACTTTATACGCAGAGCTATTTAATCTGCAGGCAGAAGGATATGCTTAGATCTTAGTCAGCAGAAGCTTAGAATAATAACACAAGTTTCAGAACTGTAGAATTTCCGGTAGTGATAGTTCGATTGGATATGAATAACTTTGCCTTTGAATTATGAAACTCACCAACAAGCATATCTTCATTCTTATCTTAATTGTAGGTGCCATTCTGAGATTTTGGAATTACACATCTATCTCATTCACTCATGATGAATTCAGTGCATATTTCAGAACTGGATTTACAGATTTCGGTGAGCTAGTTGAAAAAGGGCTCAAACAAGACACGCATCCACCAGGAGTTCAACTATTCATGAATTATTGGCGGCTATTTTTCGGAGACTCCCCTTGGATAATTAAGTTTCCCTTCACGCTTATGGGTCTGGCAGCCGTTTACCTTATATGGAAGCTCGGTAGACTATGGTATAACGAAACAGTAGCATTAATTTCTACAAGCTTCATGGCTTCTCTGCAGTTCACCATAATGTACAGCCAACTGGCCAGGCCTTATATAAGTGGATTATTCCTTACTCTTTTGATGGCCTGGCACTGGTCTAAACTAGTTAAGAAACCTGAAGATGGATTCTGGAAAAACGGAATTCTATTTGTTTTAGCAGGAGCTTTATCTGCTTATAATCATCACTTCAGCTTGCTTTTTGCTGCTATCATAGGAATCAGCGGCCTATTTTTTATTCCTAAAAAAATCTGGTGGAAATACGCGCTACTAGGCTTTGGTATTTTCGCTCTTTACATTCCGAATCTAGGCCTGTTTTTCACACAACTAGAAATGGGTGGAGTAGGCACTTGGTTAGGCGCACCAGAGAATGATTTTCTTTGGATGTTTATTCGTTATATTTTTCACTTTTCATGGGTCCTCCTTGGCGTAGCAATAGCGCTTATTATAGTTGGGCTGTTAAAGAAAAATAAATCTTTCACCTGGAAGAAATTCACCTTGTTTATAGCTTGGTTTATGATTCCCTTTCTGATAGGTTTTTTCTATTCTAGGTATAAAAACCCAGTGATTCAATATTCGGTTCTCCTATTTAGTTTTCCTTATTTATTCTTTATACTTTTTGGTCACATAAAAGAACTTAAACCAAAACTCAACCTACTCGTATCAGTATCAATTATAACTTTAAGCACAATAAGTTTAATCACTAATAGACAGCACTATAAAATACTATACAAATCGCCATACCGTGCTATCATCAAAGACCAAAACCAGGCAGCAATTGAAAATAAATCCATACTAAGAATCATAGATACCTATCCTAAAATGAACCATTACTATAATGAACATTTAGATGTAGATACTACTTATACTTGGGCCCAGAACTTCAGCTCTGAATTGGAATTCAAACAGTATCTAACTCAGAATTCAAGGCACTACGATCAACTGTTTTTTGGTGCATATTCTAAGACAAACAACTTTTACATTCCTATTATAAAAGAGTACTACCCTACCCTTGAGTACGTGACTGACTACGAAGGTGGATCTTCTTATATCTTTAGTAAGGCTAGAGTTACAGAGCCAAGAAAAAAATTACTTCTTGAGCAACATGTAGCAAAAGCGCTAATAAATGGAAGGTCACTCTGGGTTAATCCTGAAGTTTTCTATACAGAATATTCAAGTAGCTATACTATCGGACTAGATTCCTTAGAATTAAACCAAAACGATTTCATAGACATCAGCACTAAAATAAAACTTCCGTCAGTTGAAAGTGAAGTACTACTCGTCTCTGATATCTCTAAGGATGGGAAAGTAATTCACTGGTCCGCTACTCATGTGAATCGATTTGAAACAGAACGCCAAGAATGGTTTTTAGCTCATCACACCGTACCATTATCGGTATTGAATTTAGATTTAAAAGGAGCAGTACTAAAGACATACCTCTACAACAAATCCGAAAGCGAAGTCTTTTATGACAGCTACACTCTGGAAATCCGTGATGGAAATCCATACTTGTATGGATTTTATGAGGAGATTTTTGACGAAAATTAGTCTTGTACAACTCCTCTAAAAATCTCTATTACTATAATTAATCTAGGAAGGACATTAGATTTGGATAGTGTTAAAACTCATATTTTAGCTACTCTGAGACACAGAATAACTAAGAGAGATTGGCAGATATGACTATAATAAATTAGCAATTAATCGTATTTAATAATTAGGTCTGGTTTCACCTGCTTTATTTTTTCTATAAAACTACTGTTGGAGTCTGGTGAAATATATACTTCGTCATACTTGCCGTGGCGTATGATTAATCCGTTCATAGCTGTGGCTACCCTTAGACCTGTCCACATTGATTTACCTACTTGAATTTCTCTAATGCTTTGGATTTCTACCTTTCCCTTGAATGGCCCTGATTCATACCAAATATGATCTTCATCTACGCTATAGTGTGTGTTCAGTAGAACGGATAATAACAGCCAGCTCAATAGAATTGTGACTGAAGACATAATGCCTACACCCCAAAAACCCTCTTTGTCATTTAGTGCTGTGCCTATAACTAAGGCCAAACAAAGCCCTATGGTTCCGAATATAACCGAGAGGAACAACCAGTCTATTCTGTTTTTAAATTTCACAAATCAAATATACTGCTTAGGGACTAAAAAATGTTCTGAGGTAATGTGGTTTCGTTCTTTAACTCGGTGAGTACAAAGGAGCTCTGCACCTTATCTATATTAGAAAGTTTAGTGAGTTTTTTTGTTATGAACCCCTGATAATCGGCCATATCTTTAACCAGCACCTTTAGCAGGTAATCAAATGTGCCTGTAAGGTGGTAACATTCTACCACTTCTGCAAGCTCATTTACTTCCCGCTGAAAATCGTCCAGATACTCAGCCCTATGCCCCTTTAGTGTGAGCGTACAGAAAGTCATTAAATTAAGACCTAAGGCATCTCGATTTATCTTCGCTGCATAGCCTGTAATTACCCCATTCTTTTCTAACCTCTTAATTCTATCAAAAACAGGAGTATTCGATAAATTTAACTGATCAGCCATCTCTTTAATAGTAGATTTGGCATTTTCCTGAAGAAGCTTAATTATCTTCAGATCTATTTCGTCTAAGTTTTTTAACATCTCCTCAGAGTTTTATTCTTTTCATTCAACGTTGCAACGCTAAAAATAGAACAATTAACCATTATTATCTTAATAGGAAGAATATTTTACTTAATGAGTAGATAATAAAAGGAAATACCACTACATAGAAGTATTTTTACGGTAGAATGACCTAATCTTAAGAACCGTAATATGAAAGATCCTAAGTTTTCTCCTGAGAGTTTAATGATGTCTTATGGCTATAAACCAGAATTATCTGAGGGTGCTATTAAACCACCCGTATTTCAGACCTCTACTTTTGTTTTCAAAACAGCTGAAGAAGGAAAAGCCTTTTTCGAGATCGCTTACGGTATACGAGGTAAAGAGGAAGAGGAAGAACTAGGGTTGATCTACAGCAGAATAAACAATCCTAATCTCGAGATCCTTGAAAACAGGCTTTGTTTATGGGATAAAGCAGATGACTGCGCCGTCTTTGAGAGCGGTATGTCTGCTATCAGCACAGTTCTATTGGAATTCTTAAAACCTGGAGATTTACTTTTATTCAGTTCTCCTGTATATGGTGGGACTGACCACTTTATAAATCACTTTCTGCCTAAAATAGGTGTACACGCCGTAGGCTTCACTCCTAACCAGACCAAAGAAGAAATTATACAACTCATAGAAGACACGGGTAAAGCAGACAAGCTAGCTATGGTTTACATAGAAACTCCTGCCAACCCTACGAATGCCCTCATAGATATAAGTGAATGTAAAGAAATAGCTGATCATTTCTCTACGGATGAAAAGCAAGTGTATTTAACTACAGACAATACTTACATGGGGCCTTTATGGAGCCACCCTTTAGGTTTAGGTGCTGATTTAGTACTTTATTCTGCCACTAAATACATAGGAGGTCACAGTGATCTTATAGCTGGTGCAGTTCTAGGAAATGCGGAGCTTATGCAGCGTGTAAAAGTGCTGAGAACCTTCTTGGGGAATATGGCTTCGCCGAACACGTGTTGGCTGCTCACTAGAAGTTTAGAGACGTTAAAGGTGAGAATGGATCAGCAAGCAAAGAATGCTATGGTTGTAGCTGATTTCTTGAATAACCATGAGCTAGTAAACAAAGTTTCTTACTTAGGTCTGATAGAGGAAGGAACAGAGGAATATGAGCTTTATAAAAAGCAATATTCTTCTCCTGGCGCTATGATCTCATTCTACATTAAAGGCGGAGAAAAAGAGGCTTTCGTTTTCCTTAATAACTTAGAATTATTTAAGCTAGCGGTAAGCTTGGGGAGTACAGAAAGTTTAGCTCAGCACCCAGCTAGCATGACTCACATAGGCTTAGAACCTGCTCACAAGGAGAATATAGGCATCACTGACCAGCTCGTTAGACTTTCCATAGGAGTAGAAAATGCAGACGACTTGATTACCGACATTTCAAATGCTTTTAACTCAATTTAGTCTGAGTTAGAAACCAAGATTTTAAAAAGCGAGCAAAACGTATAACTACTGAATTACTATTCTGTTTCTCCTCACCTGGTTAGAGGTAGAAAGCTCTAAAATATACAATCCTTGAGCTAAGCTAGAAACCTCTAAAAGAAGATTGGAAACAGATCGTTTCTTAATCATTAGCTTACCAGATGAATCGTATAGCTTAATAACCGTCTCAGTGCCATTTAAAACTCCCAGGTCCACCATTAAGTTGGTCGATACTGGATTAGGATAAATAAGTACCGATGACCCCTCTAATTCATTACTTATCGAAGTACTCTCGCACTCTCCTTCTGTCCATGAAGTAACTCCTCCGTAATTGAACGCATGGCACTCATTAGAGTAAGTGATGCTATCACACCCACAAACAGGAGCATATTCTTCTGTACAAAATACTTGCTCATCGATTTGAGATTCATCCACACATTGAGTGGCACACTCTCCTTCTGTCCATGAAGTTACCCCACCGTAATTAAACGCATAGCATTCATTAGAATAAGTGATACTATCACAACCACAAACAGGGTCATATTGGCTTGTGCACAGCACATCTTCATCGATCTGGAGCTCATCAACGCATACAATCTCATTTTCATCACATATTCCATCACCATCTGAATCATTCAAACATTCGCAAAAACAGTCTTCAGTAATTACACAATTAATCTCATCTATATTCGTGTAAAAAACAGTATACGTCGCTGGATCAAGGAATTCACATTCACAATCTACTATAATAACATCATATTCTTCGCAGTCTATTTGAGATTGGGATGTTAAAGTGCAAAGCACATAACATATTCCAAAGAAAATATATTTTAAATTCATGTTCATTTTTTAGTGAGTTTTAAATTTTAGAAGTTCTTCAATTTCTTTCCAAACGAAGAATAAGTAAACCCTGCATTTGTTAATCCAAAATTATTAGATGGATAAATTACTGGGTCACCAAAATATCTATTATAAATACCTAGTTCATTAAACATCTCAGGATTAAGATTAAATGATGAGGTAGAAGTCTGAAATATATTTGTCGCAGTATTTTGATAAGGTAAATCAGCCGTCCCTCCCTGAAGAGAGTATATATATCCAGGCAGAAGAAACCCCCCATTATTACTTATTGAGGAGACTGAGCTGGTACTATTTGGATCAAAGTCACTT
>DDEI01000098.1:0-442 GCA_002336675.1 Flavobacteriales bacterium UBA1958
GGTTATATAGGTGATGAGTGTTGGACTACTAATGATCAACAAGGATTTATCAGTGAAAACTGTGAATGTGTAGAGAATGAATCTGAGTTTCACTGCCTTGATTTCTATGGAGATTTTCCCGGAGCAAATGTTGAAAATTTTAATGTTGGAGACGATTGTGAAATTTTTGGTCCTGGTGGCTGGGGAGATTTCTTAGGAATGGGAACAGTCTCTGTTGACTGTGAATGTGTAGAGTCTAATTCATTTGACCCTGATTGTCCTGAGTTTTACTTCGAGGGATTTAGCGATGGAAATTATGGGTCGCCATGTGAAGCCCCTGGTGCAACGCTAGTTGGAATTATAGGAGACGATTGTGATTGTATTGACGACCCAAACTTTGACTGTCCTGATTTGGGAAATATAGGAGATTTTTGTGTATTCGTTCAAGGTGGGACGCCATATC
>DDEI01000098.1:865-3177 GCA_002336675.1 Flavobacteriales bacterium UBA1958
CCATGTGAAACGCCAGATGTTCCTCAAGGTGGTATCATAGGTGATGATTGTGAATGTATTGAAAATGAAAATTTCTGTTCTGTATTAACTGGGAGTAATGCCAACTATCCTTCTGGTTATATAGGTGATGAGTGTTGGACTATTAATGATCAACAAGGATTTATCAGTGAAAACTGTGAATGTTTAGAAAACTAATCCAAATGAATTTGAATTCATAAAGGGATTAAATAATTAACTAAGGAGGTGTTTTACTTCCTTAGTTTTAGTTTGCATGGAGATTAAGACAGAATGTATAGAAGGATGCCTGAGAGGAGAAAATTCTGCTCAACGGGAGCTTTATGACCTTTTACTCCCATACTTGAATGCATTATGTGGGAGATATCTAAAAGACGTCTCACACCGAAAGGATATTCTGCAAGAAGCATTCATTCTTATCTTTAGTAGGATAGAACAGTATGATAAACAGAAGGGGGAGTTTCATTCATGGGCTAGCAGAATCGCTATTAACTTGAGCTTGAAACATAACCGAAGGAGTAAAGCGGAGTTTTATACCCCACTAGAATCTGAGACGACTATGCTAGGGTTAAATCCAGAAGCAATAGACAGACTGAGCAATGAGGAGCTTATGCGGTTTTTAAGGACCATGCCTCCCAAGTATTATGAAGTATTTAACCTTTTTATAATAGATGGGTTCACTCATGAAGAGATAGCGGGAATACTACAGATTAAAATTGATTTAAGTAGGAAAAGATTATTCAGAGCAAGAGTTTGGCTCCAACAAAAGCCTAAAAGTTTAAATGCAATCTTAGGAGACTATAGATTTTCAATCAGTTAAGAAATGGACAAGTTCGAACAAGAAATAAAAAATAGGCTAGCTAAGGATTCAACCATGGCTGGGATAGAGAGAGAAACTTTATGGCGCGCTATTTCTCAAGCGTCTAATCCTGCTGCTTTACCTGAAAATAAAAAGAGATTTATTTTATTATGGGTTTTTGGTTTAGTTATGGCTGGAGGAATTGTTTGGTCTGCATTATCTGCTGGGGAAAATTCTATGGCAGTTTATGTGCCGAGAGGAGAAAATGAAGGCGCTCAGACGGATTACTTTCTGGATTCAGCCAAAAAAGGAGTAAAGGAGCTTTCATATTCAGAAAACGATGCAGATGAAGACATTGCAGTTCCAGCGGGGCAAAACAAAATAAACCCTACTAAAGGAAATAATATAAAAACAGATGCAAATAAAGAAGTTAACTCACTCAACTCTGCGACAACAAACAAACAACATCCAGCTAAATTAGTAGAAGATAGAACTGAAAAAAGGCCGTTACTGCTCGAAGAACCAAGCTTAACTCCATTGGCTAATAATGTAGAAATAAATCCAAATCTTATTGAGATTGAAGAGATTTCTTCTAGGAATGATGCTCCGGGTACTTATGAGCCTTTAGGATCTTCTAATAAATTACACCCAGGTGAAGGTTTGACAGAGCAAATAGAGGATTACACATTGCAGCGCATAACTTCTAGAAAAGCAAACTTCCCTAGAAAGCCTTACATCAATCGTGTTATTGAGGCAGCCACTTCTCCCAAGGTAAAAAAGGGGATCCCGTTGAATATTTACGCAGGACTGGTAACTGTTCAGAACAAGTTTGAAAACTCAAGTACGGTTCCGGGATTAGCAGATAGCTTAGACACCAGTATCTCTGCCGAATTAGGCGGTAGACTTGGAGTTTCCTATAGAATTTCTAAAGGGAATAACTGGAACTTAAACGTAGGCCTGGAATATGCGCTGTGGAACGATAGATTCGATAAAGTACTGATTTCAGACACGCTCGTATTTGAAACTCCGAGCAGTCAGGAGCTTTCTCCCGCCATTAATATTAGAACTATCAGGCATTATAATAAGTTGTCTTCACTAAGTGTGCCTGTGGAGCTCGAGTTATTTAAAGACACAGAAAATCTTCGGTTTGGTCTGGGATTAGGGGCGAGTTACTCAGTGGTGTTTGGCCAGGAAGGACGTCTGCTAAAAGACGAAATAACGGTGGTAGACTACTCTCAGAGTAACAAGCGGTATTCGAATTTCTTAAGCTTAAGAGCTATTCCATCTATAGGATATAAACTCTCAGGAAAGCTAATGGTAAACGCTTTATGCACTGTGGGAATTCAATCTCATGGAGACAACTCCTTCACTAATTTGAAGAACAATTCTCTGACTATAATGCCTGCTTTGGGGTTGAGGCTTAATTATTAAACTTCCCCGTCTTTTTATTATAGCCATAAGGGCAGTGTTTGCATCCGCTTTTACAACAATTTCCTCG
>DDEI01000098.1:3594-20986 GCA_002336675.1 Flavobacteriales bacterium UBA1958
CCGAAACTTCCCTCTTCAGACATTTGCTTGGCTTAATTTTACGCCAAATCTAATGAACAGTCAACAACAAGCCGAGGAGCTATTCACATTCTCCAATATTCAGAACCAAAAAGTAGAATTTTACTGGAAAGGGGCAGATTATAATTTCACCATTAATCGCTTAGATGAGGTCAGTGATGACGCTAGTGGAAACAAGTTTTTTAAACTAAAGTATAACATCTTTTCAGCGTTGCAACGCCAAACTAATACCGTTCTAACTTTTGGAGGAGCCTGGAGTAATCATATTTACGCCACAGCATCTACATGCAAAAAATTAGGGCTAAGGTCCATAGGAATTATAAGGGGAGAGGAGCCCGCACATTATTCAGAGACGCTAGAACATGCCCGAAAATCTGGAATGGAACTCCATTTTATCACTAGAGAAGCGTACAAAGAAAAAAACGAAGACTACTTCAAAGCGTGGCTTAGAGATGAGTTTGGGAGTGTCCAAATAATTCCAGAAGGAGGCTCTAACTTTTTAGGTGTTCAAGGGTGTATGGAGATTCCTTCATTATTTCCAACTGAAACTTCAGAGGTATACATGGCTGCCGGCACAGGAGCCACGGCCGCGGGAGTACTCCTAGGAGGAAAAAACAAAGTGAATGTAATAAGCGCTTTAAAAGGAGGCGAATTTCTTAGAGAGGATATCAAATCTCAGATTTATTGGTCCACTGTAAGTGATGAAATCACTACTGAGGTACTAAAAAGATTAAACCTAATCACCGATGCACACTACGGAGGGTATGCCAAAACTACTCCAGAGCTCATACACATGATTCAGGAATTTTATGGTCAGACGGGGATAAAGCTAGAGCCTATTTACACAGGAAAAGCACTAGGAGCTCTCGTTAGAGACATGAAAATAGGGCGAATTTCTAACGATGGAAATGTACTGTTAATTCATACGGGAGGTCTTCAGGGAATACCTGGAATAGAATCTAGAATAAAGGCCAAACTTTTCTAAAGAGTTCTCTTTGATTGCGATCTAATAGGAGTCTTCTGTTAATTTCAACAAATGATACTTATAGCTGTCTTAGCGCCTTGGCTCTCTTTCTTTGTAAGAGGAGAAATCCTAACCGGTATAATCCGTCTAATTTTACAAATCACTATTATAGGATGGAGTCCAGCAGCCATTTAGGCGGTCAGACTAAAATGTATATTCAATATTCTGCCATATTTATTTAGTTCATTTTCAATATGAAAAATGCAGTATGACCAATAGACTGTCATTCGAAGATTTATAGCACTATCTTTGAAACTTGATTCACTCTACAACAGGGATACTACTCCACACCATAAAACATTCAGATTCTAGTGCGGTGGTGCATGTGTTTACCCGAGACTTCGGTAGAAAACCATACTTTTTAAGGGGCTTATCTAAGAAAAAAAACAGTCCTCGGTCTATTTTATTTCCGTTGTCCATTCTAGAGTTACAGGTTACAGACAGAGATAATAAATCACTTCAGCAGATTAATGAAGTGAGTATGCACAAGCCAACATTTGAGCTGCTGAGTAATCCTGTGAAATCGTCTATAGCTATTTTTTTAAATGAGGTGCTTCATAGAAGTATTGAGGTCAATTATCACAATGAAGTTTTATATGATTTTTTGGAAAATGCTATCCAATTACTGGACTCTTGCTCTAACGTAAAGAATTTCCATCTATGGTTTATGTTAGAGTTATCTAAGTATTTCGGGTTCTATCCGATGAAAAAAAGTGAATTATGTTCTGCTAAATTTCAGTTTGAATTAGAGTCGGGAACTTTTACCGATATAGGAGGCTGTTCAGGAGCATTTATAGACGTAAGTGCGGCGGCTGTTTTAGATGAAGTTTTAGGAATGAAATTTGATAAACTCAGTTCTTTAATAATTTCTTCTTTTGACAGAAAAGCATTGTTACACGGGTTAGTTGATTATTTTATTATTCACGTGCCCAGCTTAAAGAGAGTTTCATCGTTGGAAGTGTTAGAAACCGTATTTGAATTTTAAGAATTAATGATTCGATTAATAGCAGTTTTCTTTATAATAACAAGCAGTTCATGGGCCAGTGCTCAGAGTGTGGTGGTGAGAGATGAAGAAGATAAAACACCTCTACCGAAGGCAGAGGTGTCCAATGAATCGGGCATAATCATTTTTACGGATAGAGAAGGATTATTCGAGCTGGACACCTTTAAAAATGACATCAAAATATACGTGCGTTACAATGGATATCAGCTGAGAGAAATAATCAAAACGGAGATTTCTAAAAAAAATCCTACAATTAAGCTAAAACCCTCAGCATTGCACCTGAACACAGCTTTTGTTACACCTAAAGGATCTAAAACAACATCCCATCCAGCTCAGCAGATCGAAGTAATTACCGCTAGACAAATGCAGTTTGGAAACCCGATGACATCTGCTTCCGTTCTAGAAAACTCGGGATTAGTAAGTGTGCAGAGAAGTCAGTTAGGGGGAGGAAGTCCGCAGATGAGAGGATTCGAAGCGAATAAAGTACTTCTAGTATTAGACGGAGTTAGAATGAATAACGCCATATATAGAAGTGGCCATTTACAAAACGCCATAACCGTAGATGCCAATGTGCTGGATAAAACAGAGGTTTATTTCGGGCCGTCATCAGTCTTATATGGAAGTGACGCTTTAGGAGGGACGGTTCATTTTAAAACAAAAAGGCCCATACTGTCCCAGTCTAATGAAAACATTACTCAGGTAAACATGATGGGAAGAGCAGCCTCTGCCAGTGAGGAAAAAACCTTTCATATAGATTTGATGCTAGGCACTAAAAAGTGGGGCTTTCTGTCTTCATTTACTCATACAGATTTCGAAGATTTGAGAATGGGCAGGAATAGGCGACATGGATACGAGGATTGGGGAAAAACACCCTTCTACGCGGCTCAGGAAGAAGGGGGAGATGTTCTTCGCAAAAACGGAAATCATAACATTCAGAAATTCACAGGTTATAGTCAGCTCGATTTACTCCAAAAAGTAATTTATAAGGCATCTAACCGCACACAGTTAAACATTAATTTTCAGTACAGTAACAGCACAGATATTCCGCGTTTCGATAGGCTAAATGATAGCGAAGGAGAAGGGCTGAAATGGGCGGAGTGGTATTATGGACCGCAGCGCAGAACGCTAACCTCAGCTTCTTTAGAACTTTCTGATAGGAAATATTTTACAGAAGGGACTATTACATTGGCATACCAGCGAATAAACGAGGACAGAACGGATAGAAGATTCGGAAGAACAGCCAGATTTACAAATGAAGAAGAGGTGAAAGTATATAGCCTAAATGCTGATTTTAGCCTAGAGGGGGATAACTCTGTAACTTGGTTTTATGGCGCAGAGGCTGTGCTGAATGATGTTGTTTCTAATGCCTTCGAAGAAAACATCATCACTGGAGAAAAAAAGAATGCCATCACTCGCTACCCAAATGGGGGGAGCCTTTATAACACCTTCGCGCTTTATGGCAGCAGAAATAAAGTAATCTCAAAAAAAACAGACTATACCCTAGGAGTTCGGTATAGCCACACTCTGGCTAATTCTAAGGTGCTAGAGAATGAGTTTTACTCTCTTCCTTACAGTAACATTAAAATTAACGATGGAGCTTTAACCGCTAGTGTTGGTGTGGTTCACAAGGCATCTAAAAATTGGAAAATAGCTGGAGGAATAGCTACAGGATTTAAAAGTCCTAATGTAGATGATTACGGAAAGATTTTCGAGAAAGATGGGTTCGTTGTCGTTCCTAATGCAGATTTAAAATCAGAGTACATCTATTCCGCAGATGTCACTTTAGAAAGAAATCTCTTGGATAAAAAGCTTAAGATTTCAGCCACGCCATACTTCACTTATTTGACCAATGCCATTGTAAGAAGAGATACCGTTCTTAGTGGAAATAATCAGTTTTTTATAGAAGGAGAATTTGCTACAGTGCAGACAAACAAGAATGCTTCTGAGGCTACGATTTACGGGATTTCATCTCAAGTGAGGTACTTAATTTCCCCAAACTGGTTAGCGAGCGCTACTTATAATTACACCTATGGCCAGGATTTAACAGATGACTTAGCCATGGCCCACATACCTCCAAAATTTGGAAAAGTAAGTATAGAGTATCAGAAAGGCAGGGTAAAAGCCGAAGCCTACACAATGTACGCTTCTCAAAAAACGCGGGATAGATATGGGCCAGGAACTACAGATAACTTAATAGAAGCGGTAACCATAGGAACTCCAGCATGGAAAACTTTCAATCTGAGGACTTCTACTAAAATTTCGAAAACGGTAGTTCTTCAGTTAGCAGTAGAGAATATTCTAGATACGCACTATAAAGTATTTTCCTCTGGACTAAGCGCACCTGGAAGAAATGTAATTATGTCATTGAAAACAGTTTTTTAAATCCGAGAGGTTTATGAAAGTGCCGGGGAATTAGAAATACTTGAATATCTGGCTCTTTGTATTTCCGTAATCAATAGTTCTGTTACTCTTGATAAGAACTCTTATTTTTGATCCTTCATGAAATTCTCTGAATCAGTAGGTCAAAATAGCGTAATTTCTAAGCTCGTTAATTCGGTAGATAATGGCAGAATTAGTCATGCACAACTATTCTTCGCTAAAGAAGGATCTGGTGCTCTGCCGCTAGCGTTGGCTTATATACAATATATAGCTTGCCCTAATAGAGCTGATGGAGATTCATGCGGAGAATGTAATACGTGTAAGAAGCTAAGCAGCTTTTCACATCCAGATTTACACTTTTCTTTTCCTATAATAAGTGGCGCTAAAGCAATAGATTCAGACTATTTTATGGCTCAGTGGCGCGCCATCTCTCAGGGCTCCACTTATTTTTCTCCTACAGATTGGAAAGAAAGAATAGGCGCTGAGAAAAAGCAGTTGAACATCCCAGTTAAAGAAGCTGATAGGATTTCTAAAAAGCTGAGTCTAAAATCTTATGAAGGCGGGTATAAATTCATGGTTATTTGGCTTGCAGAATACATGAAAGCACCTATGGCTAATAAACTACTGAAGCTGTTAGAAGAGCCACCCAAAAAAACCCTTATCATCCTTATTACGAACAATTTCGAGAATATTTTAGGAACTATTTTAAGTAGAACGCAGTTAGTCAAACTTAATATCCCTCAGGATGAAGAAATAGTGGATTATTTAGTGGCCAACTATGGAGTTAACAGCGAGGCGGCTAAAGATGCCGCTAGGTTAGCAGACGGGAACATCTCTCAAGCCATTCACGCCGCTAAGAATGAAACCCCAAACGCCAGAAATCTCGAGACCTTTAGCTCGTTAATGCGCTTTGCATATAAAAAAGATATTGTAGGTGCTATTAATTGGGCAGATAAACTCCACAACTTTGGCCGTGAAGAATTAAAGCAGTTTTTAATCTATTCTCTCCATATAGTCCGCCAGTGTATCATTGGAAATTATGCAGGTGCAGAAGTGAGAAAGCTTAATGAAAGTGAGAATGATTTCGCAGCTAAGTTCGCGCCGTTTATTAATCACAGCAATGTAGTTCAGGTTTACGAACACTTATCCGAGGCAGAATCAGACATTGCTAGAAATGGAAGCGCTAAAATAATTCTGTTAGACATGGCCATAGAGCTCTTCAGGTTAATCAACCCGAAGAGATAATTTTAGTATCAGGTCTTTCAACTTTGCGCTGCCTAACTTACCCAACCCAAAAAGCCTTTCTATTTAACACTGAAGTAGTAATAACTAGGTTGCTAAACAGCGGGTGAATGGTGTATTTTTGTGGGGAAGAGAAAAGGCGAAATAGTTCGTCTATTCAGGCAGTTTATTGCTTGAATTTATAAAAATCGGCAAGCATGGGATGTTCAAATTGTGGTTCAGGAGGCGGCTTACCGGGAGGATGTAAAAATAATGGCAACTGCAGTACTAGCGGATGTAATAAGCTAGACGTTTTCGATTGGTTATCACACGTAGAACTAGCACCAGGCCAAAGAAAATACGATATAGTAGAAGTTCGATTCAAAGGAACGCGTAAAGGGTTTTTTAGAATTTCTGGCGGTTTAGATCTCCAAGTCGGAGAAGTAATAGCCGTAGAATCGTCCCCCGGATACGATATAGGCGTAGTGTCTCTTAAAGGAGAACTTGTAAAAGTTCAAATGAAAAAGAAAAAAGTTCAAGATACCATTGAGCTTAAAAAAGTAGTAAGACGGGCTACTCAGGAAGACGTAACCATATGGCAGGAAGCTCGTCAAATGGAAAATGATACCATGCACCATGCAAGAATTTTAGCTAGGGAATCTGGGCTGAGTATGAAAATCAGTGATGTAGAATTTCAAGGAGATAAAAAGAAAGCGACGTTTTTTTATACAGCAGAAGATAGGGTAGACTTTAGAGAGCTTATTCGGAAAATGGCTGACACGTTTAAAACCAGGATAGAAATGCGTCAAATAGGCGCTAGACAAGAGTCTGCTCGACTGGGAGGTATCGGATCATGCGGAAGAGAATTGTGTTGTTCTACATGGCTAACAGACTTTAGAAGTGTATCTACTAGTGCAGCTAGATATCAGCAGTTATCGCTAAATCCACAGAAATTAGCGGGACAGTGCGGAAAACTGAAGTGTTGTCTTAATTATGAGTTAGATATGTATATGGAAGCTGTAAAAGACTTCCCTTCTCCTAATATAAAACTACAGACGAAAAAAGGAGTAGCATACCATCTGAAAACAGATATCTTTAAACGATTAGTGTATTACATCTATGATGATGGAATAGCAGGAAGCGCACCATTGGCTCTAGATTTAACTACCGTAAATGAAATTATAGCAGCGAATAAAGCCGGAGATAAATTCGATGATCTTAAGGATTATGAAGTAGAGCTTTCTCCAGTAGAAGAAGATACTGATTACCTAAACGTAGTAGGGCAGGATAGTCTTACACGATTCGATAACAGCAAGAGGAAGAAAAAGAGGCCGAATAGAAACCGAGGGGGGAAGTCGGCTGCGAGATCCGGAGAAAAACCCGCTCTTAACCAATCACGCGAAAATAATCCACGTTCAAATAACAATAGAAGAAAGCCTAATGGGCCGAAATCACAAGGAGGATCCGAAAAACCTACGAATAATTCTGCTCACAACGGGAAAAAGAGGCCACCTAGAAAACTAAGACCACCCAATAAAGATTGATGTTAAAGTATTTAGTTATAATAGTTCTGATTACCATCTCGCTAGTAGGGTGCAGAGAGGACTTGTTTTACACTCAGTCATTTGATATAGAGAACTATACTTGGGATGTTAAAGACGTGAAAGAATTCAGCTTTAACATTACTGATACATCCAAAGTGTATATGTGGTTTGTGGATATTCGGCATACTGGCGACTTCGAGTTTGCTAACTTCTATGTTTTTCCTAGGAGAATTTCTCCCAACGGAAAGACATATACAGACACGTTGAACATTCCACTGGCGGACCCTGGCGGAAGATGGTATGGGAAAGGGCTAGGAGATATTTTAGATAACAGAGTTTTATGGAAGAAAGACGTTAAATTTCCTCAACAAGGGAAATACGTATTCGAGTTAGAACAAGGCAGCAGAGAAACTGAATTAGAAGGAATAGTAAACATTGGCTTCTCTATATATGAGTATAAATAGAAATAGCCCTCAAATTATTCCCTCCAATTTCTTTAGAAATTTAACGAGAATTATTTATTTGAAGATGAGATTTCAAACAAGCTAAAGTCATCCCCATCTTGGAGTATTCCATACGAGCCATACCATAGATGAGCAAATAAAGGAGTGGCAATGACCTGCCCTTGGGCATCGATTTCTCTGGAAGTTAGAGAAAACAGAGGATGGTATCAAGGAATAGCTCTAGAAAGAGTTGAGGCTGTACTTACTCCTCCATTTTTCTGTTGGTTAAGTAGTGTTAATATTATTCTGTGATATGGATTTTTTCTACCCACTGATGTTTATCAGTTTTAAGCTTAATAAGGTATATACCAGAACTCAAATTTAAATTAACCTGATCTACTTTATTTTGAAGAATACAGGAATAAACTAATTTTCCACCCATCTCATAAACCTCCAAAACTCCATTTTCCTCAGGGATTTGTACAGAAAGGTCTTGGCCGGTCATTAATGGAGAAGGATAAACAAGAAATTGATTTGTTTCAATTTTCTCCAATATTTCTGAACTATAATCTTCTATGAAATGATGGCGTGTGTTTAACTCAGGCTGAATTTCTGTCTGATAGAGACCATTTGGCCAAGAAATCACTAATGAATCTATTTCTTGAATTTCACCCAGACCAAAGTGGATTAGAGATTGGTTTTGACTAAGGTGACTACTTCCACCTAGAAGCTCTCTATAAAATGAATTACCGCTTGAATAGAGAGTTACTTTAGAGCCGAAGGCACTTCTGTTAGAGACAACCCCTTCTAGAGTTATAGCGATCCAGTTCCCGCTAGAATTAAGATTTTTGTAAAGCCTGACTCCTTGAAGTTCACTAAAAAAAGGATTTTGGATTCCGCTCACGGCTATGTCTAAAAAACCATCAGAATTATAATCTCCATAGGCTGCTCCCCTGCTAATTCCCTTGTAGTCTACTCCGCTTTCTTCAGAATTATCCGTGAACGTTAAATTTCCATTATTCATAAATAGTTTGTCTGGGTCATCTTGTACATTTTGAATAAAAGCAGCCGCTGACATGTGACCGTTTGCGCTGAATAAATCCATAAATCCATCATTATCGACATCCATAAACATGTCACCCCAGCTGGTATAAAGGAGTTCGCCATTTCCCGTGTTGGCTGTACCGGATTCATTAGTGATATTTGTAAATGAATCCGCTCTTGACTCATAGGTAAGCAGTTCATTTTTACCCATATTCGTAATGTAAAAATCTTGGTCTAAGTCATTATCTATATCTCCTACAGCTATTCCCATACCGTACATTCCTAGATCAAATCCACTTTCCATGCTTACGTCTGTAAAAGTAGGATTAGGAAAATTATTAATAAAGAGTTGATTGGGAGTGATGAATTCTCCAAAATCATTCGCAATCTGTAGGTCTGGATCACCGTCTTTATCAACATCAGAAGCACTTAGAGCTAAACCGCACCCACCGCTTAAAAGCCCGTAAGATTCTGCGGACTCTGTAAAGGTTAAGTCTCCATTATTTACGTATAAATAATTGTCATAACACTCATGTTCAAAGCCTACTGTAACCCCGTCGTCATCCAATATAAAGCCAGTTTCTTCCATATAATTTAGGACATAAATATCCAGAAACCCGTCTAAGTTGATGTCAAGCATGACGGCTGAGGTAGACCATGTTTCATCCATTAAACCTGCCTCTGCGCTAATGTCTGTAAATGTGCCGTCTCCATTATTTAGGTAAAGAATATTTCTCATTAATTCGAGCCCAGTAGAGTTCTCCCAAGTAGTAATAAATAATTCTGGAAAGCCATCATTATTGAGGTCTCCTTGGACAGCTCCCATTGTATTAAATAAGTCTGTAAATATCAGACCAGCGCTGAAGGTTGCGTTTGAAAATGTGCCATCTCCGTTATTTCTGTATAGAACATCTCGTACTCTGCATCCTGAGAAATAGATATCTTCATTTCCGTCACTGTCATAGTCCAGCCAGACTACACCACCACCCATAAGGCTTTGATGAATAGGTAGATGGGAAATTCCAGTTTCGTTTGTGACGTCACTGAATTGCTGTGCCTTAAGCTGAAAGCATAGCAGGAGCGTTGTAACGCTTAAAACTAATCTCATATAGACAAAGATAACTTTAATAAAGAAAACATTTATGCTTTAGGCATCACTATTCTGAAGGTAGTTCCTGCCCCTGGTTCTGATTGTAATACAGAAATTTTCCCTTGGTGGTATTCTTCTACAATTCTTTTCGTTAAGCTAAGCCCTAAACCCCACCCTCTTTTTTTAGTTGTGAACCCAGGCTCAAATATGGTTTTAAAGTGTCCCTTGGAGACTCCTTTCCCTGTGTCTGTGAAATCTACATACCAACCTCTGACCCCATCATTAAGCGAAATATGAAGTTTTCCTTCTCCATCCATAGCGTCTACAGCGTTTTTAAATAAATTTTCTAAAACCCAACTAAATAACGGCTTGGAAAGTTTGACCATAGCTGGATCTGATAATCCATCGTATGTAAATTCCACTTTTTTGGATAACCTAGTTTTTAAATAGTCCACAGAGGAACCCACAATATCATTTAGGTCCACCTTTATTAATTCTGGAGTAGACCCTATTTTAGAGAATCTATCAGTGACAGTGTTAAGTCGAGTAATATCTTTCGTCATTTCTACGATTACTGTTTTATCTATATTCTCTTCCTCTAACAGCATCATCCAAGCCATTAATGAAGAAAGGGGAGTGCCTAATTGATGGGCTGTTTCTTTTGCCATTCCTACCCAAACTTGGTTTTGTTCAGCTTTTCTAAAGGTGTTAAAAATCATATACGCTATGAAAAGAAACAGTCCGATTAGTGTTAGTTGAATAACAGGGAAGTACTTTAATAATTTTAAAATATAGGAGTCCTCGTAAAAAATATACTTTTTCCCTTTGCCGATTACTGAGATCTCTATAGGAGTATTTTCACTAGACATCGACTTTATACGCTGCTGAAGAAGCTCAGGAGTGTTTACAGTTAATGAATCGATACTGCCAGAATTCAGGACTTTGGTTTTTGTGCTATCAGTTAAAATGACAGGGACCGCTGCAGAGTTCACTACAGTCTCTGAGAAAAAAGTAGTAATAAGCCTATCTAATGTCGTTTTCAGTTCGGTGAAAATCTTACTGTCCTCATAGTATAGGTATTGTTTCACATCTGATGAAATAGCCACTATTATCGGCTTATTTCTATTGGCCATTCTGTTTTTAGTGTTCGCTAAGCACAAAGAATCAGAGCAATCTTTTGGTAAGTTCTTTGTGCTTAGAACTTTTCCGTTTTCATCTGCAAGCAACACAGGAATAGTTGTGTTACTCAGAGTAACCTCGAAAAGGTAACTTACATCAGTTTCGAAATCTGCCAGACTCATTTCAGTATATGCCTTAGCCCATAAGTCGGCCTTAATTCTCTCTTCGCTTTTTAAGTTTTCGAAGAGATTTCCTGTAAGATTAATAAGTGCAGTTCTTTCTTTAACAGCTTCAGACCATAACTCTACTTTTTCTTTTTCTCTTTCTTGAATTTTCCCAGAGATGAATTGTGAATACCATAGGCTGGCAAGCACGATAAGCACCGCCATGAAAAATAACAGAATTTTCCAGTGTTGTTTTTTTGAATATAGAGTCGTATTACTCAAGTAACAAATGTACTTGTTACTCACAATAAGATAGTGAATCATTCTTATTTTCTTGATATTTTGAAAAGTTGGCTGGCGCCGTTCAAGAGGAGAATATAAGAGCAGTATTTAAATTCATGGGCTTTTTAGAATGCTCTAGAATTAAAGTGGAACAAACGAATTGCTCCGAGTCATCCATGTATTAATAGTTTGGGTTGTTTGTTTTTTGAGTGAAAATAAAACATCATTTTAGAAACTTAACCACTTCAGTTCAAGTAAACCTTTAAGGATATAAAGCAATGTATTATATTTGCGTCCCGTTCAAAAAACGGTCTCGTGGCCGAGCGGTTAGGCAGTGGTCTGCAAAACCATCTACACCAGTTCGAATCTGGTCGAGACCTCAACCAAAACCCAATCAGAAATGATTGGGTTTTTTGTTTTTAACCCTTCAAGCCTAAGTTTAGTTATACTTAACACAAAAAATTCCCACTCTACTCCTGGAGTAGATTTAAAGATAATACACCCTAAAAACAGAAAAATAAGGTTTAGAATCACCCCAAAAACCTCATAAAAACACTTCAGCCCCTTTCGTCTATTAACCAACCTCGGCTAATCAGAGGCAGTCAAAGGATCACCTCATAACTATAAACTATAAATCATCAACTGGAATAACGGATTCGTATTTTCGTGCGGTGCAATAAAGAGTGGATAAAACCACTGCCATAAAACCCTCATAAATGTCTAAAATTAAAGTAGCCATCATAGGTTCAGGAAATATCGGGACAGACTTAATGATTAAAATTTTAAGCCTATCTAAAACCCTTGAAATGTCTGCAATGGTAGGAATCGACCCTGATTCTGACGGATTATCCAGAGCGAGAAGAAAAGGCGTAGCCACTACGCATGAAGGTGTAGACGGGCTATTAAAAATGGCTGAATGGAGAGACATAAAAGTAATCTTCGATGCCACATCGGCTAAAGCACACATCTATAATTGGGAAAAAATAGAACCTTTCAAAGACAAGAAGATAGTAGACCTAACTCCAGCAGCCATCGGTCCGTATCTGATCCCAGCCATAAACTTCGAAATAGACGACTCTTTAAGAAACGTAAACATGGTTACCTGCGGAGGGCAAGCCACTATTCCCATAGTAGCGGCTGTAAACCGTGTGGCTAAAGTCCATTATGGAGAAATAGTAGCTTCTATAGCCAGTAAATCTGCAGGACCAGGAACTAGAGCCAACATAGACGAGTTCACAGACACTACCTCTGCGGCCATAGAAAAAGTAGGAGGAGCAGAAAGAGGAAAAGCCATCATTGTCCTTAATCCAGCAGAACCGCCATTGGTGATGAGAGATACAGTTTTTACGTTAAGTGAAATGGCAGACAAAGAAAAAATTAGAAAATCAATTCACGATATGGTAGCGGAGGTTCAGTCTTATGTCCCAGGGTATGAGCTTCACCAAGAAGTGCAGTTCGAAGAGATTCCAGAATCGGCCCCTGTATTTATAGAAGGCTTAGGACTTAAACATGGGCTAAGGACGTCGGTGTTTCTAAAAGTAGCAGGAGCAGGACATTATCTACCTGAGTATGCAGGGAACCTAGACATTATGACTAGCGCGGCCAGAGCCTGTGGAGAAAGAATGGTAAAAAGTTTAAGTTAAACATAAAGTAGAATGAATAAGAAATTTGATTTTATAGATAGGCTGGTGGCCTTTGCAGGAGATGTAATTCTATCTGTAGAAGCTATGCCAGAGGGAAAAGCAGGAGTTTACTTGTTGAACCAATTGATGCGTTCTTCGGGAAGTGCGGTATTAAATTTTACAGAGGCTCAAAACGCACATGCAGATGAAGTATTTAGAGCTAAAAGTCGAATAGCCTTAAAGGAACTCAGAGAATCTCAGGTGAGCTTTCAAATTTTGAATCATATAGAATATGGAAACGAAGAGAGCAGAGAAGCTTTAGAACAAGAGAATGTTGAGCTCATTAAAATACTGGTAACAATTATTAAGAACAGAGAAGCTAAATAGCCTCCTACAAAGTTTAAACTTCAAATCATGAAGCATAATTTATATATCCAAGACGTTACTTTAAGGGACGGCATGCATGCTATCAAGCATCAGTATGGCAAAGAAAAGCTAAAGGGAATATGCAGCGCGCTGGATAAAGCGGGAGTAGATGCCATAGAAGTAGCACACGGAGATGGATTAGCTGGTGGGAGCTTTAACTATGGGTTCGGAGCACACACAGATTGGGATTGGTTAGAAGGTCTGAGTGAAGTAATGACCAATGCTGTGCTCACCACACTTATTCTTCCAGGAATAGCCACCATAGATGATTTAAAGAAAGCCGCAGATTTAGGCGTGAAATCGGTGAGAATAGCTACTCACTGCACGGAGGCAGATATAGCACCGCAGCACATAGCAGCCGCTAAGAAATTAGGGATGGATGTAGGTGGGTTTCTGATGATGGCACACATGAATGAGCCTAAGAAACTAGCCGAACAAGCCCTAGTGATGGAAGCAGCTGGAGCAGATTGTGTTTATGTCACCGACTCTGCAGGTGCGCTCATGATGGATGGTGTAAAAGAAAGAGTTCGTGCGTTTAGAGAAGTATTAAAACCAGAAACAGAGATAGGAATTCACTGCCACCATAATCTGTCCTTTGGCGTTGCAAACACCATAGTAGCTATGCAAGAAGGAGCTAATAGATTGGACGCGTCACTAGCAGGAATGGGAGCAGGAGCAGGAAACGCACCGTTAGAAGTTTTAGTAGCCGTTTTAGATAAAATGGGAGCTAAACATGGCTCAGATTTATACCAACTTATGGATGCGGCAGATGATTTAATTCGTCCTCTGCAGACCAGGCCTGTGAGAGTAGATAGAGAAACACTTTCATTAGGATACGCAGGTGTTTACTCGTCATTTCTTCTTCACTCAGAGAGAGCTGCAGAAAAGTATGGCCTTGACACCAGAGAAATTCTAGTAGAGCTCGGAAACCGAAAAATGGTAGGTGGTCAAGAAGACATGATAGTAGACGTAGCGTTAGATATGCTAGCTAAAAAGAAAGAGGCTTAATTTAGCCGTACAGAAAAACATGAAAAAACACATCCCTACCCTTTTCACATTAGCTAATCTCACTTGTGGAATTTTAGCCACTATCTGCTTACTAAAAACACATGATTTTGAACTAGCAGCTTATTTAGTTCTGGCAGGAGCGCTGTTTGATTTTTTCGATGGATTTATTGCAAGATTATTAGGAGTTTCAGGAGAATTAGGGAAGCAGCTAGATAGTTTAGCAGACCTGGTGACTTTTGGACTAGTCCCCGGTTTAATTGGATTTTCGTTGTGTGAGGAATTCTACAGTGCTTCTAGTGGAGCCTATGAACGGTTGATTTACATCCCGCTCATCATTGCACTTATGAGCGCTATGCGCTTGGCTAAATTCAACATTAGTACCGACCAGTCCGATTCGTTTATCGGAGTCCCTACACCTGCCAACGCTTTGTTTTGGATAGGCCTGCCATTTTTGTTGGAGTATATAGAAGTTGGCGATATGTATACGGTTATTCTGCTGAGTATTCTGTCTGCAGTGTTACTCGTATTCAAGTACAAAATGCTGTCCTTAAAATTTAAGACGTTTGGGTTAAAAGGAAACCACGGCAGATGGCTGTTGGTCTTGGCTAGCGCCGCCGGATTTGTAACGTTAACAATTATCACAGGAAATCCGCTGATTTCTCTGCCAATAATCATAATTTTGTATCTTATAATTTCAGTGATTAATAATAGTTTAAGTAAGACATGAATTTTAAAGCAGAAATAGACATAATGCCACTTCCAGCGCTTTTAGATCCTCAGGGAAAAGCCGTTTCTAGTAACATGAAAAACATAGGTTTGGAGGAGATTACCAATGTGAGAATAGGCAAGCACGTTAGACTTTACGTAGATGCTACAGATACTGATCAAGCAGAAATCAAAGTTACTGAGGCTTGTAAGAAGTTGCTTTGCAATGAGATTATGGAAGGGTTCTCTTTTACTTTAGAGATAGCTTAGATGTTTCTTTTTCTTTGCGTTAGCTATTAGTCCTTGGCTTAACCTTTATCCTATCAAATAAAAATATATCTCCTCGTATGAGGATGTCCTGTTTTTACATCCGTTACATTTTCCCGTTTAGCATTTCCTCTCCTTTTTGACGATTGTAATACTTAAAATCAATCTTCCGATGAAACGTAACTGCTAATTACACCGTATCTTCGCACTCGAATAAAAATTCTAAGTAAAATGCACAGATCGCACCGTTGTGGAGAGTTAAGAATCAGCCATGTAAATGAGATGGTTACCCTTTCAGGATGGGTACAGAAATCTAGAAACCTAGGAGGGATGACATTTGTCGATTTAAGAGACAGATATGGAATTACTCAACTAACGTTTAACATGGATACCCATGCCGCTCTGTGCGATTCTGCAAGAAAACTAGGGAGAGAGTTCGTGATTAAAGTTACGGGTAAAGTAATAGAACGGAGCTCTAAAAATGGTCAAATGGCTACTGGCGATATAGAAATAGAAGTCACTGAACTTGAGCTTCTAAACGCGAGTAAAACCCCTCCTTTCACTATAGAAGATGATACGGACGGTGGTGAAGACCTTAGAATGAAATACCGTTACTTGGATTTAAGAAGAAATCCTGTAATGAAAAATCTAGCACTTAGAAATAGACTTTCTATAGAAACTAGAAAATATTTAGACAGCATAGAGTTTTTCGAGATAGAGACGCCATATTTAATAAAATCTACTCCAGAAGGAGCAAGAGATTTCGTGGTTCCATCTCGAATGAATCCAGGGCAGTTTTACGCTCTTCCGCAATCTCCTCAAACATTTAAGCAGTTACTAATGGTAAGCGGTTATGACCGTTACTACCAGATAGTAAAATGCTTTAGAGATGAAGACCTAAGAGCAGACCGTCAGCCAGAGTTTACTCAGATAGATTGTGAAATGGCCTTCGTAGAGCAGGAAGATGTGCTGAATACTTTCGAAGGAATGGTGAGACACCTGTTTCGAGAGGTGAAAGAACTTGATCCAGGAGAGTTTCCTAGAATGTACTACGATGATGCCATGAGAATGTACGGTTCTGATAAGCCAGATATCCGTTTCGAAATGGAGTTCGTAGATATGTCTCCAGTGGCTAAGAATAAGGGATTCCAAGTGTTTGATTCTCAGGAAGCGATTATCGGAATTAGAGTAGATGACGCGGGGATTTACACTAGAAAACAATTGGATGCGCTCACTGATTTCGTTAAGAGGCCACAGATAGGAGCTAAAGGATTGGTGTATTGTAAATGCAATGAGGACGGAACGTTTAAGTCTTCTGTAGATAAGTTCTTTGATCAAGAAGCCTTAGCGGCTTGGGCTAGCCATTGCAACGCTAAACCAGGAGATTTAATTTTACTACTAAGTGGGGACCTAAATAATACGAGAAAACAGATGAACGAACTTCGTCTGAAAATGGGTTCTGATTTAGGATTAAGGGATCCGAATAATTTCAAACCACTATGGGTTCTTGACTTCCCGCTGTTAGAATGGGATGAGGATTCTAAGCGTTACCACGCTATGCACCACCCGTTCACAAGCCCTAAGCCAGAGCATATGGATATCCTAGAAACTAAGCCAGGTGAAGTAAAAGCCAATGCTTACGATATGGTGATTAACGGTGTAGAAATAGGTGGTGGTTCTATTCGAATTCATAATAGAGACATTCAAAGTAGAATGTTTGACCTATTAGGATTTACTAAAGAAGAGGCGCAAGCACAGTTTGGCTTCTTATTAAACGCATTCGAATATGGTGCTCCTCCGCACGGTGGATTGGCATTGGGATTTGATAGGCTATGCTCTCTATTCGGAGGAAGCGATTCCATTCGTGATTTCATAGCATTCCCTAAGAATAATAGTGGCAGAGATGTAATGATAGATTCTCCATCTCCATTAGACAGGTCACAGTTAGCCGAGTTACATTTGGACACTCAGGATCCTGAAGATAAAACTAAATAATGGCACTGAAGTACAAACGGTTATCAAACGCAGAACTT
>DDEI01000087.1:0-22222 GCA_002336675.1 Flavobacteriales bacterium UBA1958
TACTTCATACTTACCACTAAACGTCAGCCAGTACTCGACAAACCGCTCAAACCGCTTTCCGAGTAGTTGTATCCCTTCACAAGAAACGAATTTGGCAAGCCTAGAAGGATCTGCATCTTCGGCTTTCAAGAAAATCTCACACCGCTCTACCTCCTTTTTAAACCACTGATCGTCCAACCCTAAGTACGCCTTTTCTCCAGGATTAGAGGACATTAGGGGAGCACTGTATATCACCCAAGCTAAATCATTTACTATTTTATGTTTAAAAACCATCTAGTTTAAGCGCTAAAGTTATCTTTGTCTGCAAATTTAATGAGAGTAATAGCAGAAATACCGCATTCGCACTTTAAGATTCAGATTTTTAGCTGGAATGGTAAATATCAGTTGAAAATCGAGATCGATCAGTATGAACAGACCTACAAGGTTTCAGAAACAAATGTGAAGGGGCTGGAGGAGGTAAAAGCTCTAATCACAGAAGAGTTTTTAAGTAAAGTAATGGGTAGAATGATTTCCATGAGAGAAGATTGGAATGAAGCCCTTAAATCAATTTAATCATGGCCGGAAAAATTAGCTTGGCGTTTAACATCCTTTTAGGAATAGCCGTTATTTATCTTTTTACGAAAACATCTACGCTAGAAAAAGAAATCCAAACAGAAGAGGAAATAGCTATTACAGAAATAAATGAATATCCTTCTATAGCATTTGTAGATAATGATTCTCTTTCTCTCAATTATAAGTTTAGAATTGATAAGTCTAAAATTTTAGAAAAAGCATCTGCAGATGTTCAGGTTCTAGAAAATAAAATCGCTAAAGCTCAAGAAGATTATTACGAAATCATGAACAAGTCTCAAACTGGAGGTTTCACTTCTGATGCAGAAATAGCTGCCGCTGAAAAAAAGGTAATAAAGTTACAAGAGGATGTTCCTTATCTCCAAAACCAAATGGAAAACAGAATAAAACGACTGACCAAGCTAGAAGGCGAAATCAATGATTCTCTTTACTCTAGATTATATAGTTATATAGATTCTTATACCGCTGATAAATCCATAGATGTGATTATGCTCTACACGAAAGGTATGACAGGCCTCTATAACAGTGGCTACTTAGACGTAACTGCAGAAATAGTAACCGGGCTGAATGCGGCTTATGAATCTGAAAAAACAGCTGAATAACAATATGCCAATAGCTCAAAACAAGCTTCAAGAAAACATAGCTGAGTACATTCTCTATGTGTGGCAAATGCAAGACCTTCTGCGCTCTGTATCTCTAGACACAGATGTTTTGTGCCAGAAACTAGGATTAACTGATTCTAATGATCCGAATAGTGAAGAAAGAAATTGGTTGAAAAATCTAGCAGAAAGAATTAAAATTGAGGCTATTTCTAAAAAAGGAAATACAGCTGAAATAAGCACCATTTTGGCAGAGCTTCATTTTTTGCACAACACGCTAATAGAGGTTTTAAAAGATGACAAATACGTGGACATATATGCTAAATCAGCTCCTCATATTAAAGGCCTTATGGCCAAATCTACAAGTAACCAAAATATTATGGAGCATATGCTGATAGCTCTATATGGCTGGTTAATTCTAAGGATGCAGAAAAAAGATATTAGTCAAGAAACAGTTGAAGCTATGGCGTCTTTCTCTAAAACTATGGCTTATGTAAGCTTAAAGTATAAAGAAATGAAAACAGGAGAAATTAACCCAGGCTTCAATTAATTACACTGCCCAATTGACCTGAGTTCTCTTAACAACATCCCTTAACAAAAAAGCTTCAACCTCCTTCTTAACCATTATTTAATGTATCTAAAATCCTGTCCGCTTTTTAAAGTTAACAGAGCTTCATACATTAATTTAATTACTGATTCTACATCTTCTTTATGAGCACTCTCTACTGTAGTGTGCATGTACTTTAATGGCAGCGATATTAAACAACTAGCCACTCCTTTATTACTATATGCAAAAGCATCTGTATCTGTTCCTGTAGATCTACTCGCCGCTGCTCTCTGAAAACTGATTTTTTTCTTATCTGCAGTAGTAATGATATGCTTTAATAAATTGTTTTGTACCGCAGGACCGTACGTCAAAACAGGCCCCTTTCCTCCTTTAAAGTCACCTTGTTTTACCTTGCTTATCATAGGGGTATTCGTGTCATGGCAAACATCTGTTACTATGGCTACATCTGGCTGGATTCTCTCAGCAATCATCTGCGCTCCTCTCAAACCTATCTCTTCTTGAACAGCATTAACAACATAAAGTGTATACGGTAATTTCTTTTTGTTCTCCTTTAACATTCTAGCCACTTCAGCTATCATAAATCCTCCCATTCTGTTATCTAGAGCTCTACCTACGTACCACCTGTCGTTTAACTCCATAAACTCGTCTTCGAATGTAACTACGCATCCTACATGTACTCCTAGTTTTTCGACCTCCTCTGCGTTATCACAACCGCAGTCCAAGAAAATATTATCCAACGTAGGTGATTTTTCTGTGCCAGACATTCTAGTATGGATAGCAGGCCAACCAAAAACAGCCTTTACCATTCCGTTTTCAGTATGAATATTTACTCTTTTAGAAGGGGCTATTTGATGGTCTGAACCTCCATTTCTTTTTAAGTAAATAAATCCATCTTTGGTAATGTAATGTACAAACCATGCTATCTCATCAGCATGTGCCTCAATAACTACTTTATATTTTTGACCTGGATTTATAACAGCAGCTACAGAACCATAAGTATCCACTATATACTCATCAGAGTATGGCTTTATATAATCTAACCATATCTGCTGTCCTGGGCTTTCAAATCCAGTAGGACTGGCGTTGTTCAAGTACTTATACATGAAATCCCTCGCCTTTTTATTTATTAAATTCTTTTTTGCCATAATTAACTTGTTTCGTTAGAACTCGGCGGCTAAGTTATAGTTCTTTTGCATTGCAATAAAACATTTGTATCATGGATTCACTCACCCAGATTTGTCTAGGGGCGGCTGTAGGAGAAGCATATTTAGGAAAGAAAGTAGGGAACAAGGCAATTTTGTGGGGAGCTATATTGGGCACAGTGCCTGATTTAGATGTCCTGTTCAAACCGTTTTATCCCTTTGTAGAGGGATTAGTCATGCATAGAGGGCTTTCTCATTCACTTATCTTCTTCGTTTTATCCTCTCCTATTTTTGGTTGGTTTATTCATAAGATTCATCCTAGAACGGCCTCTGTCAAGAAATGGGCTTGGTTTTCTTTCTGGGTTATGTTTACTCACGCCATTTTGGACTGTTTCACCTCTTGGGGAACTCAGCTATTTTGGCCTCTTCCTTTGCGGGTAGCTTGGAATAATATTTTCGTGGCAGATTTAGCCTATACACTTCCTCTTTTAATCTGTCTGATCTGGTTAATGTTTAAAAGAAAAGACTCTGCAACTAGGAGAAGGCTTAACCATATTGGTCTTACTCTTAGCTCTTTTTACATGATATTCACCTTCGTGAACAAAACTGCTGCTGGCTCTGTTTTCAAAAGCTCATTAAAGGAAAATAATATTTCATATGGCGATTTCAGTACTCGCCCTACTCCTCTAAATACTATTCTATGGAACGCAGTGGCAGAAGGAGATGACTATTTTTATTCTGCCTATTACTCGCTGTTAGCAGATGATCACTCAATACATTGGGATTCCATACCAAAGAATCATGACCTTTTGAATGCCCACTCTGATAATGAGGACTGGAAAGACCTTATTCTTTTTTCAGGGGGCGAATATGCATTGGAAAAAACTGAGTCTGACACTATTCTAATTCATGATCTTAGATTTGGCAAAATGCAGTTTCCTGATGGTACAACAGATTTTGTGTTTACTTTTTACGGAGTTCCTTCTGAAGAGAATAACACATTAGATTTCTCTCAGAAACCACTGCCAAATGAAAAGCTATCTTCCGAAGATATTAAACAGGTGTTCTCTGGTTTATGGGAAACCATTAAAGGAAATAAACTTCCTCCAAGTTAATTCTTTAGTATTTTTCTTACATCTATTTGTTCTTCATTCTCTCCTATTATCTGAAGATAATAAACTCCTGAAGGAACTTCTCTAATATCTAACTGGCTCGAGGCTCTGCCAAATGGAATAGTCATGTGCTTATTCAGCAACTCCCTTCCTTGATTATCTATCAACCTAAATCTTCTGATTATTTGATTCAAGTCAGATTTAATTATAATTACATCAGACGAAGGATTAGGAAAGACTTCTAGTCTGGTATTCTGCTCTGACTTCTCAGTTAAACCTAAATCTATAGAAGTGATGTTAATCTCGTCTATATAAATATGATTCCCGTTATCATTAGTGAATCTAAACTTGAAGGAGAAATTCTCTGAAAGATCTGATGATGCTAAGGGATATGAATAATACATCCACTGAGAAACATCGAAAGGAGTAAACTCAGACAGCTGAGAAGATCCCACCGTATTTAAGTCATCTTCCCCTCTAAACATCTCACGCTGCACCCAACTCTGACCACATGAATTAGAGGTATAAAGCCTCAGTCTATCATCCGTTTCAGGATGCTTTTGTGCATAGGCATACCAGAAGGATAAATAAGCGCTATCTAGGTCTTCTAGATTAAACTGCTTAGAAAACACTTCTGCTGTGAAAGGCTCATCTAAATTTCCATTATTAATCCATAACGCTCCTGGATCATTATGTCCGATATCTCCATTTACCATCCAATTTACACCCCCCGACTCAGGCTCAGAAATAAACTCAAAATCACTCAACATTTCGCTCCCATAAAATGGTTCTGAGTAAGGAAAAGACTCTTGGGCGGACTGCACAATGATATAATTTGTTCTTGTAAATGTATCAGACCCTATTTCGTTTTGCACCGCTAATGATACGGCATAACTCCCTGCGGTATTATAATGAATCCATGGATTCTGTTCAGAGGAAATAACTTCATCACTCCCCTCTACACTCCACTCCCATCCTGGCTCATGACCATAACTCAAATCTGAAAATAAAATACTGTCTCCTTCACAGATTATTCTCTCGTTAGATTCAAATAAAGCCTCTGGCTCCTCTGTAACAGCCGAAAACTGATTACTTCTCCAGATACCTCTCCCATAAGTAGCTGCTGTAATTATATCAAATTCATTATTTATTTCCAGCTCATTCACAATTACATTAGGTAATCCATCATTAAATGGAATCCAATTCACCAACGCTGGATTCCAGTAATAAATCCCTAAATCTGTGCCTACGTATATCGACCCATCTTCTTCATCTATAGTAGCGCAGTTCGTTGGGATGTTAGGTAGATTAAAGGATATATTTTGCCAGTTTGCGCCTCCATCTAAACTATGGTATACTTTTTCACCAGCACCAAATCCACTAAACGTAATCACTACATCATCTTCATTAGCTGGGTTTACATAGACATACGTCATAGAATATTGACTAATTCCCGTGGTGACTAATTCCCATGAGTCACCCGCATCTATAGATTTATGTAATCTCGTATTGGTAATGGCATAAATGACATCAGGATTAGACACACAATTAGAAATAGCTCTTAATGACGAGGCTGCTCCAAAATGAGAAGTTTGAATAAAATCACCTCCGTTATTAGAGGATTTCCATATTTCATCATAGCCCACTAAAATAGTCCCTATTTCCTCAGGATTGAGAACGTATGGAGTAACCCAAGCTGCGTCACCCTCTATTCCACCTGCTATATACGAAAATGAATCTCCTCCATCTACGCTGGACCTTAATCCTCCGTTCTGGCTTGAGCAATACATAACATCAGGATTCAAAGGATGAATTGCTGCTTCCATTCCATCTGCACCCAACACATGGGTCCAGGAATTGTTAGATAAAAGAATAGTTCCGTTGTCTTGGGTTCCACCTATAATGAGCTCTGGATCTGTTTTATACCCCCCGAATCTATAGAATTGAGATATTTGAAGTCCAGCAGAAACATCCTCAAAACTTACTCCTCCATCTTGGCTACGGAATATTCCACCGTCACTGCACACAAATAATTCTCCATCTAAATACTGAATATTATGAATATCTGCATGCACATAATTAAACGGCATTCCAGTTTCATAAAACCAATGTGCATTAATTACGTAATCCATACCGCCATTTAAACTTCGCCAGACATTAACCCCACCCGTATAAATATTTTCTGCATTAGTAGGGTTTACATCTAATGCGAGATCATAATAACCTTGGCCTCCCTCGCCTTCTCCATCTATAGGGTAGCTCAGAATATTCGGAGAGTCCGCTCTCAGTGAAAAAGTATCCGCTGAGTTCTCGCTCCTGTAGACTCCTAATAAACCGTTATCATTATCATTTACACATAACGCATAAACATAATCAGGTTCATCTAAAGAAACCCCTAAAGTCATTCTTTCTACCGCTGTAACTCCAGGCATTCCTTCTCCTGCTGAATCAAAATCTTCACCTCCGTCTATGGATTTATAAACCCTGCCGGTGCAGCAGTACATTATTTGCGGATTTTCTGGTTTAAATTCCACATCTCGAATATTCCCCGACTGAACTTGATACCAAACTTCACCACCAGAAGTAGTTTTCCAAAGCCCCTGCTTAGTAGCTGCAAAAAGTGTTTCGGGATTATCTGGATGCATAATTAGTTTATGAATTAAGTATTCTGTAGACAGGTTATAACTTAATCCAGTAGTCTGCCATGAACCCCCGCCGTCAATGGATTTCAATACTCCATTCGAATAGGTGTCTGAACCATCACCATCACCAGTTCCTATATAAATAATATCAGAATTAGTGGGGTGAATTAAGATCGCACTTATACCTAGCGTTGGAAAATCGTCTGTTAGTGGTTCCCATGTGTTAAAGTCATCATTGGTTCTCCATAACCCTCCAGATGGAGTACCGGCATAATACCTGCCTTGGATAGATGGATCTTTCGCAGCTACGTTTACTCTGCCATTTCCTGGATTATAGGATTGAGTATTCCACTCCGTATAACCGTTAGGCTCCCAGCTTCCTGCAGATTTATTGGCTCTGCTTTTAGATTTTATTTTCTCCCATGCCTTTACATATTCTTTGGAAATATTGGTGTTTCCATCTGGGAAACTTCTCGGTTCCATGTAATACTCCCATCTCTTATAAAGCATATAACCGTTCCCTCTCTCGTATTCCTTATTCTCCCACTCCAGCTCGAAAGCTGCTTGCACATCATAAAAGTTAGCTCCTTGGTCTCTCAAATCCTCCCAGTGTTGCTGGGAATTAACGTTAAATGACACTAGTATGGTAAGTAAAATAAATATGAACTTCATGAATAATATTATAGCGTAAAAATATTACAACTTGGCCAAGCCAATGCCTAATCTATTATGTTATGTTATCGTAACTTTATTGCCATAAATTTATTTCACCTGTGATAAAACATATTTCTACCGGAGATGGCTCTTCCTCCCTGTTTGTAGAGGAGCTCAATGAAACATACCATTCGATACATGGAGCCATTCAAGAGTCAGAACATGTTTTTTTAAAAGAAGGCTTAGACCAATTAGAGTCAGACTCAATTTCTGTTTTAGAAGTTGGCATGGGCACTGGTCTTAACGTACTGCTTAGCTGCAGGTATGCTTTGCAAATCGAAAAGATAATTAATTTTACCACCATAGAGCCATTTCCTATCCCTGGAAATTTAATCCCAGAAATAAATTATCCTGAATTAATAGACGATTCATCCGCGAGAGGATGGTTTAACCAAATTCATGCTTCACAAGCAGATATCTTGACGCACATACATGACTATTTTTCTTTTCACAAAGTATTGAAAAAAGCTGAGGAGTTTCAATCTGAGCAAAAGTTTGACATCATCTTCTACGATGCCTTTGGGCCGCATGCACAACCAGAATTATGGGAGTCTTCAGTGTTTAAACACTTGAGTAAATTCATGAATTTAGGCGGAATTCTAGTGACTTACTGTGCGCAAGGTCAATTTAAAAGAAATCTTCGAGAAGCCGGATTTGAAGTGACTCGTTTACCTGGCCCTCCTGGAAAAAGAGAAATGACAAGGGCTTACTTTAAAGGTGTTTAGTTCGGGTTTGAAGAAGTGATTGTATCCAATTCCATTTCTGCCTCTTCCCATCTACCCATTAACTCCCCGATACTGTTTTTTAACACTCCGTATTCTTCTAAGATTTTAGTGGATTTATTCTGTTCTGAATAATCTAACTCAGCTATTACGGCATCCATTTCTTTTATTTTCTTTTCTGTGCTGTCTATCTCAGACTGACACTTAGAAATTACGTTAGATAGTTTTCTCTTTCGTTTATCACGCTCCTTCCTAGCTTCGTATGACTCCTTATTACTGCTACTCTCCTTGTTCTTCTTAGCTGCATTATCAGCTTTAGATCTTTCAAAATGCGCTATGGATTCAGTCTTCTTTTTGGCTAGAAATTCATAGATATCTCCTAAATGTTGGTTCAGCCCTTTAGGCGTTACCTCATAAATAGTATCTACTAATGCATGAAGAAAATGTCTATCATGACTCACCATTATTAACGTTCCATCATATGAGTTCAATGCACTTTTAAGCATATCCTTGGAACGCATATCTAAATGATTCGTAGGCTCATCCATTATGAGAAGGTTATATGGCTTTAGCATTAGTTTACAGAGTGCTAATCTCGCCTTTTCTCCCCCTGAAAGTATTTTTACTTTTTTATCGATATCTTCTCCTTGGAATAAAAAAGTTCCGAGTAGCCCTCTTAACTGCGTTCGAATCTCTCCCTGTGCCTCATCGTCTATGGTTTGGAACACCGTCTTCTCTGGATCTAAGGTTTCTGTTTGGTCTTGGGCATAATAGCCGATATCTACATTGTGACCGATATCTAGTTTACCGTTGTAATCTAATTTGTTGTTCAATATCTTAGTAAGCGTAGTTTTTCCTGCACCATTCTTGCCTACCAATGCTATTTTTTCTTGCCTACCTATAAGCAGGTCTATATCTGAAAACACGCTAAGGTCATCATAGGATTTAGAAAGATTTTCCACAGTAACCACGGCTTTTCCAGATCGAGGAGCTGCAGGGAAGCTAAATTTCATAGCAGCAGAATCCAATTGATCCACATCGATTCTTTCCAGTTTATCCAATTTTTTAATTAAACTCTGAGCAAATGACGCTTTATTTTTCTTAGCTCTAAACTTGTTAATTAAAATCTCAGTCTCCTTTATATACTTCTGCTGAGCTTTAGCCGCTTCTATTTGCGCTTCTAATTCTTGCTCTCGGTGGTCCAAATATTTAGAGTATGAGAATTTATAGTCGTATACTCTTCCATTCGCTATTTCTACAGTCCTGTTCGTTATGGCATCAAGGAAATTTCTATCATGAGAAATCATAATAATGGCTCCGGGATAGCTCTCTAAGAAGCTTTCTAACCATTCTATGCTATCTATATCTAAATGGTTGGTAGGCTCATCTAATAACACTAAATCAGGCTGGATAAGAAGAATTTTAGCTAACTCTACTCTCATTTTCCATCCTCCACTAAACTCACTCATCTGCCGAGACATATCTGATGTAGAGAAACCTAGGCCTTTAAGGACTCTCTCCACCATCTGCTCCATGTTGCCTGAACCGAGAACTTGAAGCCTATCATTAATGTCATTTAGCTCTTCTATGAGCTTACTATAACTTTCTTCTTGGTAATCTTCACGTATAGAAAGTTCATTACTTATTTCTACTGATCTCGCTTCCAGTAAAACTATATCACTGAATGCAGACGAGGCTTCATCTAAGATAGTAGAGTCTTCATTATGCACCATCTCCTGAGGCAGGTATCCCAAGGTAGTTTCCTTGGGTATGGTGATTTCACCCTCTGTTCCCTTTTGGAGACCTACTATGGCTTTTAAGAGGGTAGATTTTCCTGCTCCATTCTTTCCGACTAATCCTATTTTATCTTTCTTAGATACGAAGAATGAAATATTCTTAAAAAGAGCTCTCTGGCCGAAAATGACACTAAAATTATTTATTGAAACCATACGCGCGCAAAGATAGAATACCTTAAAAAATAAAGCAGGTTGAATTCCTCTTTTATTCCATACTAACTAATCTGTTTTCAGAAACTTTTAGAAATACCTGAAACAATTAATGAAATATTAAAGCGAAATGAGCAACCTCTGATTTAAAATTACTAATCATGAATTAACATCAAAAAAACCGCAAAAAAAACCGCTTCAACTGAAGCGGCTCTTTTAATATCATGAAATTCACCAGATTAATAGTGCCATAAGTCATGCTCAATTAAGAATAAATCTTCTTTTATTCTTTCTGCTTCCAGCAGTGCATCTATACCTAAAGCATAAGAAGCTACTGGTCTGTCATATACGTTTTCTTCTTTGTGTATAAAACTAGCAAATCTTCTCTTCTGAAAAATTTCTTCAAAAGATCTTCTTTCTGCTCCATTTCCTGGGTTAAATACCCAAGCATTTTGGAATACATATCTACATTCTGGGTAGTACAACCAAAACAATGGCTTGTAACCTCTAAAGTCTCCAGTAGTTTCATCAAACACCTCTGCTCTTGGACAAATGCCTATGATTCGAACATATCGTTCAGAACGTTGTTTATCAAACACCCAATGTTCTTTCAATAAATACTGAGTAACCAAATCTGATTTTATAGGTTCTACTATGTCGATATAAGTTATCTCTCCTGTTAATAAATCTTCGTCCTCTATAGTTTTCGTTGGATTCAAAATAGAATCTACTTGAGAAGGGGCTAATGGGTATTTAAACTCATCATCATCCAAAGTAGGCCCTAAACCATAAGCTGTAATAGAACCATCCACCAAAAGAGAATTTTTAATCACAGTGAAAAGACTGTTTCGATCATTTAGCTCCTCCAAAGGAAAGTATAATGGATGGTTTAATTTTTCTTTTAAATCTAAAGTTCTCCATATTTTCTTAGACCACATCACATCAGACTCTCGAATATATGGATAAGGAACTACTCTCTTAGTCTGAGTATGCTCAGGTATATAAGCTCCATCTAAAACCGTATTAATGATTTGAGACTGAGCTCCCACTGAACCTAGCATAAAAGCTATACCTATAAAGATGATTCTTTTCATGATTACTGAAATTTATATTATTCTTAGGGAGATGCTAGAAACTTTTCTATTACCCTCAGGCATTTTCACCATTATTTGTTCTATAGAGAACTTTTGTCCTCTTCTCATATTCCCTAATATACCTTTGGCTGCTGCGTTGAGTTTATTACCCGAACACTTAGCTTCTCTAATTTCTCCATTCACTACTGTAACTACTTTGAAAGAAGTAACAACAGGAGTATAGTCAAATTCAAAGTCACTCCCCATATCTGCCCTTAGACCTTTTGCGTTCTTTACTTTAAGGCCTGAAATAACGTTATCTGTAGGCTTCGCTTGACTAAAAGAAGGCACAGGATCCGGAACTCTTTTAACCCTAAATGGAATTGGAGGCATCTGCTTTTTAGATCCATCAGGCAATTCAACTGTAGCACTAATTTTTACAGTACTTCCTGAACCTATGTTCATTACATACCCCTTGGAATTTTTAGATAGGCGTCCTGCAGAAGCCTTAGGAAAAACTTTGTCCGACGTAAATCCTGGCACTGAAATATTCACAGGATTAGGTAGGCCTTTATAAAAAACATTCATTTTAGTCGGTGAAACTATAAGCTGCGGAGCCAATACTAAGTAATCTAAGTAAAATGGTTCCTTTCTTAACTCACCGCCAACGGGTTTAAAGTAAATTACTCCATCTCTAGTTTGAGCGCCTAATCCACCTGCAGGAATCTTTAACTTCCCCGTAACCCCTTCCATAGGAATTACATCATACTCTCCATCTAAGTCCATAGTGAGAGAATCGAATTTAACACCAATCTTTCCCAGCCTAACTTCAGGAGGATTGGCATCGTCAAAGGCTGCCATAAAAACATCAGCTTCAAAATCCCCACCTTGAGTTACTGTCGTGCTCAAAGGAATAGTGGCCCCTCTTAATCTATTAAACTTAAGAGATTCGCCTTCCACTTCTGTAAAAAGTTTGTCAACTAAATCAGACTCCGCACTTCTAATCTGAGATTGAAGCGTAGTAAGCATTGCTGTAGACGCTGCTAAAGGAACATGATAGAAATTCTTCACTACCCATTGTTCTTCACCCGTTCCCTTCGCTTCTTCTGCGGTTGGGAAATCAAACGTCTGTTCCATGTTCAACACTAGAGTCTCCGTTCGTTTAATCTTCTTAAGCTCACTTATTATTTGTTCCCTGTATTCAATTAGCTTATCTCTCAAGACAGTCCCTGTGTAATTGTTCCCATCAGGATTGTCTTCAATGGTGGGCTTAGCCGGCTCTTTCACCATAAGGTTTGTGTTATTATCGTAATTATCAATACCCACCAGTGTCCTAACGCTGTCTAAACCTATGAGAAATTTTCCATTTGCATAGACCTCTCCAGGGATTTCTGCTTCGAAAGGGGTACCCACAGATATAGCAAAAGTTTTAGCCTTTATTAAATTTATATGTTCAATTAATTCCGAAGCCTTATTATGAGCAGTTTGCGCAGAAATATTAGCAGCTCCATACAATTCGTCATTTTCGCTAGCATTTTTTGCTAGCTCTTGTAATTGTGTAGACAATTTACCATCTATTGCTTCTAACGTTTTTCTTTGACCTTGATCTATTGTAACAAAGGCATTTACTACTTCTTTTGATACGTTCATAGCCAGAAGAGCGGTCAGTACTAAGTACATCATTCCTATCATCTTCTGCCTACTGGTTTCTTTTCCGCCTGACATGTCTACTTGATTTTAAATATTATAAAATAATTTAATTGAGTAAAGTAGCACGAGGCCTACCCTTGATTAGCACCTGAACCCATAGCGTTTAGCATATTGCTATAAACCTTATTCAGAGACTGTATGTTCGTAGATAACTCTCTTATGTTTTCTTTGTAAGCTTTAGTGTCATCTATAGAATCCTTAAGATTTTCTACTAATTCAGTAATTCCAGAATACATATGTCTAGATTTCTCTAGATCTGTTAACTGAAGCTCATACATATTATTTAATGCTCCTAAGTTGACTGTCATTTTCTCTAAATGCTCTCCAGCAGCAGCTCCTGATTCGGCACTACTAGTAATACCAGTTAACGCATCTGATGCCGCAACAAAATTATCAGATAACTCTCCTACTCTAGAATTAGCTGTTCTAAGTCCATCCGCATATTCTTTAGTGGCTGAAGAGGCGTCTGTAATATTTGACAAATCTTTAGCTTGAGCTGAAAGAGATCTCATGCCATCTCCTAAACTCTGTATTAATGAGGGATCAATTTTAGCCTCTAAAAGCATATCATCTAACTGCTCTGTTATTTTTTTACCTCCGTTGGAAGCATGTTTTTCACCTGAAGCTAATTCTGGGTAAACTAATGTCCAGTCGGGATCTTCATGAGGTGGCTCAAATGCTGAGAAGAAAAATATAATCGCTTCTACCGTCAAACCACACACAAGCATAGGCCCGGCAAAAGGCCAGTGTTGAATTTTAAACATCGCTCCTACGATTACTATTGCTGCTCCTATACCGTATAGCTTTGCCATAAAGTTTTTCCACTTTTTACTTCCAGGTCTCATGTTTTCTTGCTTTAAAAGGTTTACTAAAATATTCTTCTTGGTTTCTAATTTTCAATTTTACTCTAAATTGTAATCTTCTGGATTACCTGTTTTTCCTCTTCCCAGGTAACTCATTACGCTCCTGAATCCGATATAAGATTTTGCAGTATCTTGATATTCGTAAGTTCTTGTTCCAGTTTGGATATAATATCCAATATCTTTCCAAGAACCACCTCGAATCACTTTTCTTTTAAGCGCTGGAGGGTCAGACTTTTCGGCATTATATTCATATTCTGTACTCATGTCATGAGCAAACTCATATACAGAAGGATCGTAAGCCGTATTGCACCATTCTGCAACATTTCCTGCCATATTATATAAACCATAATCATTTGGTTCATAAGAATTAATAGGCACAGTATAACATCCGCCATCATCCACGTAATCACCTCTCATAGGCTTAAAGTTGGCCAATGGACAACCTTGAATAGTTCTTACGTAAGGGCCACCCCAAGGAAATGGGGATAAGTCTAAACCTCCTCTGGCTGCATACTCCCATTCTGCCTCACTAGGAAGTCTAAATCTCTGAACGAACGTCTCGCCTTGCTCTTGTTTCCAAGAGTTTAAATAAGCAGTTCTCCAGGCATTAAAAGCCTTTGCTTGCCCCCATGAAACTCCTACCACTGGATAATCATCATATGCAGGATGCCAAAAGTAAGTTTCAGTTAGTGGTTCATTAAATCCGTAAGTGAAATCATGGACCCAACACAAAGTATCTGGGTAAACATTGATTACCTCCTCCACTATGAACTGAGACCTATCTGAGTGTCTGGCGACTGAATGAAGCTGGTCTAGCTCATTAGTAATCCCCAGTTCTATATCTTTATTCTCCTTATTGGCTGCTGACTTATAATTAAACCACCAGTACCTGAAGTTCATCTCAGCAGTCTTAAGCTCTTTTCTGTTATAGAATGTTTCTACTCCTTGACGGTAGAACCTATCGTAAAGAGCATCAAACACATCTTCGTCTTCCCAATCAATTTCTTCTTCCCAGTTGAGGATATATCCCTTCTTAACAAACCTGTCGATCTCTCTTCCGTATTCATCTTCTACGAAAAAATATCTTTCATCATCATTATTGTAGAGCTCCGTTCGAAATAAAGAATCCCGAGTGTGGTTTACAAATTGGCGATATTCATTGTTTGAAATCTCATGCTGATCTATATAGAAAGACGGCACTGTTACCGTTCTAGAAGTAGCATTAATAGCATAGGGCACATCCTGGTCACTAGGACCCATTGTGTAGGAGCCGAAATGGATGTAGTTCATCCCATAGGGATTAACCTGTACCCAATCTTCTCGAGGATAGACTCCGGTGAGTTCTCCTCTGTCTCCAACGGAGCAGCTCGCTAAAAAAGAAGCGACCAGTAAGTATAACAACGATTTTTTCATGATTTCCAAAATTTAACTCGATTCAAAAAATTGATTCAAGTAAGACTTGCAGGTTCTTATATAATTTCCTAATTACGAAGATTTAACTCCATTTGTTACGCATTTATTTTAGAGAAACCTCGGATTGTAGTGTTTCTTTCTAATAACAAGCTCAATGGGCTTGAAGCAATATCCTATAAACAGCTCATGAGATCCTGAACTAAAGTTTTTCACATCACTCAACGTAACGTCATAAGAATAACCGAACTGAATGCTATGCTCAAGTGTTTGAGATCCAGGCAACTGGTAGTTTAACCCAGCCATCGGTGAGATAGCATCTAAACCACTTCTCAGAGAGACTCCAGCCCAAACAAAATCATTCCACAATCCTCTAACATTGACGTCTAAAGAAGCGCTGAGAGCATCAGACTTGACCATAACAGATGGAAGTAATTTCCAAGAAGAAGTCAACTCAGACTCATAACCCGTCATAAAATAATAATGTCTAGAAACAGAATAATCAAATGACGTTCCTTTTATATCTTGCGCAGTTAAATGCGTAGAGCTTAAGCCAGCCCAGAATTTAGCTGTTTTATAAAAGGCTCCAAAATTCAAATCTAATGAGCCGGCACTATCGTCTCTTGAACTCGGAATAGCGCCATCATTTGCTACACCATCGATCGCGTACCAATCAGAACCAGCATTAGTTCCCTGATAACCAATTCCCAGGCCTAACCCTAATCTTCCCGGACCAAGAGGTAAATGGAAAGAATAATTCAATCTAACCGCATTAGTAATAATAGCATTCCCATCTACTCCCGTTATCTCTCCACTTGAAGGGTTTTGCTGAAGCTGAGTACCTAATCTATCATTAAATGCACTTATACCTAACCCACCTTTCAGTTGCTTCACAGGCTGGTGGTAATTTAAAAGATATGTAGTGGGATTTCCGCTGAAACCAACCCATTGCTGTCTGTAGAAAACACCAAGGCAGTTATCGTTTAGGCCTGTAGCTCCTGGGTTTAGAGAAACTTTATCGTTAAAGAATTGATTAAACTGATAATCTTGTTGACATACAGCAGCAAGAGACCAGGTAAAGAGTACTAATCCACACAGTAATTTTTTCATCTTAATTTCCTAGGTTATACGGTTCCAAATATTTTTTTCTGTTTAAGAAAGTGGCTAAAATAGTCAAATTTAAATATTCATCAAACATTGTTAATCAATGATGAGGTTTTTAACCCATAAACTTTAATTATTCAGACTTATTTTTTCTTTTAAACCTCCTGAATTTTCAAAAAGGAACAGTCGATTTAAGTTTATCAAGGATAAAAAAAATAACTCTAAATATTGTAAATCAAAAACTTAAACTAGCTTTTGATAGGTCTTCCACCATTTATCAGGCATCTCTTCATTGGTAGCTTGAACATAATCATTATAAGTACAGGGAACAAAATGATGGCGCTCATAACGATTCTTCATTCCGGCTGGATAAGGCACGTCCATCCACCATCTATCCGATTTATCCGATTTATAAAACACGATTTGATGTTTTGATGAACTAAGATCGATTATATACTTGGTATAGGAGTCTTTCGATCCTTTCGGATAGTCATCTTTGCGCTGCAATACACCATCAATAAAACACCAAATCATTTGTGCTATTAACTGGGCACTGGTTCCAGCGAGATCATTATTTGGATTGTACTCGTAAAAACCTACAGAGGTCAATTTATCGCTAATACCTGCATATCTGGATAATTGGCATGCCTCCTCTGCATATAATCCATTGGGGCCTGATTTCTGGCTACCTGGGCAATCTGCCCAACGTATAGCTGAAATATCAAAACTGACTATATCTGCATTGCGAAGTAGCGGCTCTGCTTCCTGAATATTTCCAGTCACTTCACCTAAACGCATAGTCTCGAAATGCAGCTTTTCCATTAACTGCAGTATAGATGAAGTCTGTAAATATCTTTGATGGCCTATATTAGAGTAATTAAATAGATAGTTAGGCTGGTGAAGAATAATTTTACTCATAAAATTCTCTGAGCTTATATCCACATCATTATCTCCTATATCTAACTTACTATCTACAGTAACTAAATTAATAGTTTGTTCTAAATCTTCATAAGCAGAATAATTGGCAAAGGTAACATCTTGGCTCCCTCCTAATATTAGCGGAATTATTCCCGCTTTGATTAGTTCGCTACATGCTGTTTTCACCGCATAGTACGTGTCATTTGTGGTTTCTCCAGGGGAAACATTCCCTAAATCTATCAGACCAATCTCCTTATCAAACTCGAATAACTTGTACAGATACCTTCTTATGGCATCTGGCCCACTAGCACATCCTGAGTTAACAATTGAATTCCTATCTTCTAAGACTCCTAGAATAGCGACTTTAGCTCCATCAATTTCAGGAAACCCCCGCTCATTATGAACATTTATCACCTTCCCTAGTGCTTGTTTCCCTAAACCCTCGAAAAGCTCGGACCCTAATGGCTGAAAAAAAACTTCTAATCCCTCCATTATTTCTTTTTACCTCTTTTCTTCGTTGGGTTTTTAGCAGCCTCTTCAGTAAGTGCTTTTACTTCATCCCAGGTAAGATCTCTAGCCTCTATGTCCTTAGGGATTTTCACATTTTGTTTGCCAAACTTTATATACGGTCCCCATCTTCCCTCTTGAACAGAAACATTCTCGTCCTCTGCAAAGGTCTTTATCATCTTCTTGGCATCCGCTTCTCTCTTTTCTTTTACTAATTCGACTCCTCTTTCGAGAGTTATGGTAAATGGGTCGTCTCCATCTACTTCTTTTATAGACACAAACTTTCCGTCATGTCTGATATAAGGACCAAATCTACCTATGGCCGCTGTAACCACTTTATCCTCAAACTGACCTAACTGCCTTGGCAACTTGAATAAGTCTAATGCTTGCTCTATTGTTATCGTTCCTATACTCTGATCTTTTAAAAGTGAAGCGAATTTCTTCTCTTCGTCTTCTGCATCTCCTATCTGAGCCATTGGTCCATAACGCCCAATTCTTACTAGAATTACTTTTCCATTTTCTGGATGATTCCCTAATATCCTTTCTCCACTTGCTCTCTCCGAATTCTCTAAGGTATCCTCCACATCTTTATGAAAAGGAGAATAAAATTCGTTAATCATTTTATTCCATTCCTTAAGGCCATTAGCTATATCATCAAATTCTTTTTCTACAGAGGCAGTAAACCCAAAGTCTAATACATTCTCAAAATGTTCAACTAGAAAATCATTAACTACCATTCCTATATCCGTAGGTTGTAATTTTCCTTTTTCTCGCCCTGTAATCTCGGAAAGTTTCTCCGTTTCTAAATGGTCTTTAACTAACGTTAATTTTCCATATTCTCTTTTGGTTCCATCTCTTTCGTCTTTGTGAGCATATCCTCTTTTTTGAATAGTAGAAATGGTAGGAGCGTAAGTGGAAGGCCTTCCTATTCCTAACTCTTCTAACTTTTTCACCAAACTAGCTTCTGTATATCGAGCAGGATGCTGAGTAAATCTCTCGGTAGCGTTTATTTCGGCGTAATCTAATATTTGACCTTTCGTAAGAGCAGGAAGGCTATCTTTAGTTAATTCATCTTCTACTTCTCCGTCCTCATCAGTTCCTTCTAAATATACTTTCAGGAATCCTTCGAAAGTTATAATCTCTCCCTTCGCAGTGAATCTTTCGTCAGTATTGTCTAGAGAAATTCCCACATTAGTTCTTTCAAATTCTGCATCTGACATTTGGGATGCCAATGTTCTTTTCCAAATAAGATCATATAGCTTAGTTTGAGAAGAATCTCCTTTAACAGAGTGTAAACTCATATCTGTCGGACGAATGGCTTCGTGAGCTTCCTGCGCTCCTTTCGATTTGGTGCTGTAACTCTTTCTTTTGGAGAATTTATCTCCGTATGATGATCTAATTTCCCTTTCTGCTGCTTCTAAAGCCGTATCACTGAGGTTTACAGAATCAGTCCTCATGTATGTAATCTTTCCAGATTCATATAATTTTTGGGCTATACTCATAGTCACCCCAACTGGATAACCTAATTTCCTACCAGCTTCCTGTTGTAAAGTTGAAGTGGTAAATGGCGCGGCTGGTGATTTTTTAGCTGGCTTCTTTTCTAGTTTATCGATACTAAAATTAGCCGTTTGACATTTTTTCAAGAATACCTCCGCTTCTTTTTGAGAGTCAAATCTTTTTCCTAGCTGAGCTTTGAATTTTTTTCCATCAGTAGTGAATTCAGCCACCACCCTATAACTAGAGGTCGATGTAAAACCTAATATCTCTCTTTCTCTTTCTACTAATATTCTTACTGTGACAGACTGCACACGACCTGCAGATAAAGATGGCTTCACTTTTTTCCATAAAACTGGAGAAAGTTCAAAACCGACTAATCTATCAAGCACTCTTCTCGCCTGCTGAGCATTTACTAAATTGTAATCTACTTTTCTCGGGTTTTCTATGGCTTTTAAAATTGCAGGTTTAGTAATCTCACTAAATACTATTCTTTTGATCTTATCATCTGTTAACTTTAATGCTTCCATTAGATGCCAGCTGATAGCTTCTCCCTCTCGATCCTCATCCGTTGCTAGCCATACCATTTCAGCATTCTTAGCTAATTTCTTCAATTCAGCTACCACCTTTTTTTTATCCTCTGTAACTTCGTAAGTAGGCTGGAAAGCATTATCTACATCAATGGCCTTGTTTCCAGACACTAAATCTCTAACATGGCCATAGGACGACTTAACTATGAAGTCTTTACCGAGGTAAGATTCTATAGTTTTAGCTTTGGCGGGGGACTCTACTATGACGAGATTTTTCATGAAGCTTCTTTTGTTAATTGATGCTTGAGGACCCACTTTTGAGCATTGCAACGCAACAATACATAATCTTAAAAACGTGCAAATTAACACTAAAGAATCTGAGTTCACCAAATAATATTCCTCATATTCCAATAACTCTTGGTGATAGACTAATGACATAAGGAATTACACAACCGCCATAGAATACTATTTGCTAAAGCTTTAAATCTCTTTTATGATGATGACATTTTAGTGACATAAGAGTTAAAAGTATAAGCCATTCATAACAGCAGTATTTTAGCCATTCGAAAGAATGAGCACGAATAAGAATTATATAGATAAAATTTATAGCTCATCATCAAAGGTGTTTATCTTCCTTTTTATTATTACTCTAATCGCTAGGTTTTTTACTCTATTTCCGCTGGTAATAGACCATGACGAATCTACCTACCTAGTTATAGCTAACGAATGGTTAAAAGGGCATATTCCATTTAAACATTATATAGATATAAAACCTGTGGGGATATATGGGATATATGCTCTAGCCACAGGATTGTTTGGCCAATCCATAATAGCCATTAGACTGCTAACGATAGCCGCCATCAGTACTTCTGCATTTTTTTTATTTAAAGCCGGGCGTGCTGCTGGAAAAAGTAATTTCACCTCGCTTTCGAGTGGATTACTTTACATCTCCCTTATCTCAGTAGATCAGTGGGGCTGGTCTGGTAATACTGAGGTATTCTTTAATTTATTTACTGCAGCCGCTTTATTTTTTTTAGTGAAACAAAAAAAATATACTGGTCATTATTTTGTTATTGGCTTTCTGATGGGCATAGGTTTTATTATAAAATATCATGTCGCTTTTGATTTTCTAGCTTTTTTACTATTAATAGGATGGGTAAACAAGAGTAGTTTCAAAAATTTAATTTTTAGAATTTTCATCACAGGTGTGAGCTTTTTAATTCCCTTCGGGTTAGTGAATTTATATTATTATGTCAGTGGCAATTACACCGAATTTATAAATGTTTCATTCATTATTCCCTCTCGCTATTCTTCATCCATAAATATGTCAGACAGCGGTCTCTTTGTCGCTCAATTTTACTTGTTTTTTCTCCCGTTAAGCATGTTTTATTTTATCGGCGTTTACCAACGTCTAAGATTAGGTGAAGATAAGAGTAAGGAAGCTATTCTATCCATTATATGGCCTGGTTTAGTCTGGATGGCTGTTTTATTTACCGGAAAACTATTTCCCCATTATTATGCCCAAGCGCTCATCCCTTTTAGCTTCTTCGCGCTAGATTACCTTGAGAATCTAAACATCAAGAAAAGAAGCTACTCTCATTTCAGAAAAGGAGTTTTATCTATTTTAGGGATTCTCTTTTTAATAGGTATTACGAGTCAATTCTTTTCTCTGATAGTGAAACCTGATAATGAAAAGGCGGTTTTAGAATATTTAACTGAGTATATAAAGCCAGAGGATAAGTTTTACTCGCAGAAGATGGTACTTCATTATATGCTAGATAAATCACCTCAGACTAAATATATACACCCCACTATTTTTAGTAACAAGGAACATATCGAGGCTTTTAGAATCAACCTAGAAGATGAATATGAATCTATTAGGGAAAGTAATTCGAAATACATTTACTGTTACACAAATGGCGGGTCTATGCTGAGGAAGATGATTCAAGAGAAGTATGAATTGGTATTAACCAGTCCGAATAAATACTCTCTTTGGCAGAAAAAAGAGAAATAACCCAGTAGCATCAACGCTCATTTCCCTTTATATCAAAATAGTGAGGCTGTTTTTTTTGAATAAAGAGTAAATTTGCCGTTCATTACAAATTATATGCAGACAGAATTTGGTGATAAGACTATGGATGAGTCTAGACAAGGCGAGGCTATTATGGTCCAACCAAAAGGAGGACATGGCAAGAAACTTCTTTTAGAAAGTTATGGCTGTGCCATGAATTTTTCTGACAGTGAAATAGTAGCATCTATACTTATTGAAGAAGGTTTTGGCACCACGCGAAATGCAGAAGAGGCTGATGTAATTCTACTGAACACCTGCTCCATTCGTGAAAAAGCAGAAGATCGAATTAGAAATAGATTACTAGCGTTCAAGAAGATGAAACGTAAAAACCCGTCTTTGATCGTCGGTGTTCTCGGATGTATGGCTGAGCGGTTAAAAGAAACTTTACTCGAACAAGAAAAATTAGTAGACCTTGTAGTAGGTCCTGATGCTTATAGAGATTTACCCAATCTAATAGAGCAAGTAGGAACGGGACAGAAGGCAGTAAATGTCCTTTTAAGTAGAGAAGAAACCTATGCCGAAATAAG
>DDEI01000087.1:22651-31196 GCA_002336675.1 Flavobacteriales bacterium UBA1958
GGACGAGAGAGAAGCAGAAATCCCGAATCCATAGTAAACGAAGCTAAAGAATTAGCGGCTAATGGCTACAAAGAAGTCACTCTACTTGGACAAAATGTAGATTCATACAAATGGAACCTCACAAAGAAAGGTGAAGTAAAGGATAAAAATATTCCTACTGTATCTTTCTCTGAACTCATGGAATTAGTAGCTCAAGCCTGTCCAGAGCTCTGGATTAGATTTAGTACTTCACACCCTAAAGATTTAACTGATGATGTGGCAGAAGTAATCGCTAAATATGATAACATCTGTAATTACATTCATTTGCCCATTCAGTCTGGAAATAACGAAATCTTGAAAAAGATGAACCGTGGATACACAAGAGAATGGTATCTAAACAGAATTGAAGCGCTCAGAAATATAGCCCCTAAATGTGCTATTTCTACGGATATAATTACTGGCTTCTGCGGAGAAACTGAAGAACAACATGCGGACACCCTTTCTCTGATGAAAGAAGTAGGGTTCGACATGGCTTATATGTTCAAGTATTCGGAAAGACCTAAAACATTAGCAGAAAGAAAATACGAAGATGATGTTCCTGAAGAAGTAAAAGCAAGAAGATTATCTGAAGTAATAGAGTTACAGAGGGCTAATTCCTACGACCGAATAAAGCAGTACATAGGAACCCTTCAAAAAGTATTAGTAGAAGGACCTAGCAAAAAATCTGATGATGATTATGCAGGAAGAACCGCTCAAAACTCGATGGTAGTATTTCCAAAAGGAAAGGCTAAAAGAGGAACATTGGTAGAAGTGAAGATTCTAGAATGTACCTCGATGACACTTAAAGGAGAACTAGTAGACTAATGGAATTGCAAAGCATAAAACAACGATTTGGAATAATAGGAAATTCACCTGCGCTAAACAGGGCTATAGATGTTGCTTCTCAAGTAGCCTCTACGAATATTACCGTGCTTATTAATGGTGAAAGTGGGACTGGAAAAGAAGTGATGCCTAAAATAATTCACCAGTTGAGCACCAGAAAACATGGCCCGTATATAGCTGTGAACTGTGGTGCTATTCCTGAAGGCACCATTGACTCTGAATTATTTGGTCATGAGAAAGGTTCTTTTACTGGAGCTACAGGCAGCAGAAAAGGATATTTCGAAGAAGCTGATGGCGGAACTATTTTCTTAGATGAAGTAGCGGAGCTACCCTTGCAAACCCAAGTCAGGTTATTAAGAGTTCTAGAAACAGGAGAATTTTTAAAAGTGGGCTCATCTAAAGTCATTAAAACTGATGTAAGGGTAGTCGCTGCTACGAATGTGAATTTCTCTGAAGCAATCTCTAGAGGGAAGTTCAGAGAGGATTTATTTTACAGACTAAGCACTGTACCTATCATTATTCCTCCACTTAGAGATAGAAAGGAAGACATCCATTTACTGTTCAGGAAGTTCACTACAGATTTCGCAGATAAGTATGGAATTCCGATTTTAGAACTAACTCCAGATGCAGTATCTTTATTAGAGTCCTATTCATGGCCCGGAAACATTAGACAACTAAAGAATATCACCGAGCAGATCAGTGTCATAGAGAAAGAACGCGAGATTAACTCCACTAACCTAAGGCAGTACCTTCCTGAACAAGGATTCAGTATGAAACCAATGGTCATTGACCAAGATAAAAAAAGTCAGTCAGATTTTTCAGAAAGAGAGATTCTATATAAAGTTCTCTTCGATATGAAAAAAGACATGAACGATGTCAAGCAGTTGGTTATGAGAGTAATTAAAAGTGAAGGAGAGTTTACTCAAAATGAAGAAAATTCTGAATTAATACGGAAGGTATTTGACGAAGATTACCATGATGAAAATGAGTCTAGACAAGACTCGATGCTCGTACCATCTAAGCCAAGTTCTTTCTCTAGAGTCTCTGAAACAAAAGAGCCTACCACTATTCATGTGGAAGAAACACTTTCTCTAGCAGAAACAGAAAAGGAACTTATAAGAAAAGCGCTAAAAAAACATAATAATAAACGTAAACATGCTGCCAGAGAACTCGGTATTTCTGAAAGAACACTCTACCGTAAAATAAATGAATACGACCTGAAATAAGAAGAACAAACTATTTCAGTTTACTTTGCGTTGCAATAAGAAGCTACAAATGTTCAACAGATTTTTTCTCATATCGTTTTTATTTCTTAATTCAGCTGGCTGTGGTATCTATAGCTTCTATGGAACAGATGATTCTGGGGCTAAAAACTTCAGTGTAAAAATGTTCGAGGTAAGAGCACCTAAAGCCAACCCCCTCATCGGTCAAACCTTCACTGAGGATTTAAGAGATTTAATTCAACAGCAATCTACAGTTCAGCTCATAGAAGAAAAAGCAGAACTCAGATTCCAAGGATCTATTAGTAAATATGACACTCAACCTATCTCTGTTCAAGAAGGAGAAACAGCTAGTCAAACCAGACTTACTATAGGAATAGAAGTAAAGTATGAAAACACCATAGAAAAAGACAAGAGTTTCGAAAGGAACTTCTCCTGGTATACTGATTACCCGAGTGAGGCAGACTTTCTTTCTATAGAAGAAGAGCTTATAGCTCTAATCGTAGATCAACTTACACAAGATGTTTATAACGCTAGTTTAGGAAATTGGTGATGGAATTACTCATATCCGCCCTCATATCTCCTTCTCACAAGATTACCAAAGAAGAAAAAAACAGGCTGAAACTTCTAAAAGAAGAATATCCCTGGAGCACTGACATACGCATAGCCTATTTGAAAGGGCTCAAAGAAACCAGTGACCTAACTTTCTCTGACGAACTAAAAAAAGTAGCTTTAGTAACCAATGACAGAGCTAAACTTTATCAAACGCTTTATGGAGCAGCGCTAGAAAAAACCATCCTCAAAGTAGAACAAGAAATGGAAGCACTTCCTGAGGCGGAAGGACTAATTCCAGCAAATTGGGAAAAAGTTTATTCTAAAGACACGGAGTCAGAAGAAGAAGTTTCTGTGGACATCACTCCTATCAATATTTCACTTGTAGAAGAGTTAGAATCTGGTTCATTACAAAGTAAAAACGAATTACCGAAAGCGAGAAAAAAAGATTCTGACTTAATAGAAAAAAGCACAGAGCTCAAGCCCATTTCAGAATCAGAAAATCTAACAGAGGCAGATGAAGAAGTTACAGAAAATGAGCTAAGTAAGGAAATTGAGGAGCTAAATCACTTGATTATTTCAGAGGCTGTAGACACTTCTATCACTATAGATGTGATGGAAGATATTCAAGATAAAAAAGAGAATTTCAAAGATGAAATTTCGCTAGAGAACAGCACAGATTTAACAAAAAAACCGGTAAGTTCTGATGACTTTATTAACTGGTTAGTAGCGAGTGCTCAATCGGTCAACTACCCTTCTTTTAGTGACAAAGAAGCTGTTAAAACGACTGATTATGCAGATTCGATTATAAATAATTTTATCCGAAAAGAACCTCAAATTAGCAGAGGGAAATCTAAAGAGTACTCTTTAGAGGACCTAGCGGCAGAAAGTCTGATAGATAACGAAGAATTTGTAACAGAAACTCTGGCTGAAATTTATGCAGATCAAGGAAATAATTCGAAAGCAAAACGAGCTTTCCAACTTCTTTCTTTGAAATATCCAGAAAAAAGCATTTATTTTGCAGCCCGAATTAAAAGGCTGGGACGAAAAAAATAAAAACATGGAAGTAGTAATTACAGTATTAATCATCATCGTAAGCATAGTAATGGCACTTTTCGTGCTAATACAAAACCCTAAAGGTGGTGGTTTAGCATCTGGTTTCTCTGGAGCTAGTCAAATAGGAGGTGTTCAAAAAACAGCTGATTTTCTAGAAAAGGGTTCCTGGGCTATGATGATAGCACTATTCGTTTTGTGTATCGTATCTGCTAGCTTCCTTCCAAATAGTGGAATTCAGGAAGTAGAGCAAGGCAACATTGAAAATGTAGATGGAGCGACAGACAACAATACTACTGGAGCTGAATAAGAAATTAAGATAAAAGCATATTATAAATGTCAGTCTGACTTATAGACTGACATTTTTTTTGCTTTCAAATGTCAATATCTGACATAAAGTCCTTATCAGGCGGTTGGCACAAAAAATGAATGTGTATTTATATAGAAATTGAAAATCATTTCTAAGCACAAAACATAAAAAATTAAACCTAAAATAATTAGAAACATGGCAGTTAAATTCAAGCCGCTAAAAGACAGAGTTCTTGTGGAATCTGCAAAAGCAGAAGAAAAAACAGCTAGTGGAATTTTTATTCCCGATACCGCTAAAGAAAAGCCTCAAAAAGGAAAAGTAATAGCAGCGGGACCAGGTACCAAAGATGAGCCTATGGAGGTAAAGAAAGGAGATACTGTTCTTTACGGAAAATACGCGGGTACTGAAATTACTCTAGATGGAAAAGACTTTCTAATCATGAGAGAGAGCGATATCGTAGGTATTATTTAATTCATTCAATTTTAAAAAAAATTCCAAAAAAACGAACAACATGGCAAAGGACATTTCTTTTGACGTAGAAGCTAGAGCGAAACTTAAAGAAGGTGTAGACGCATTAGCTAACGCAGTTAAAGTAACGTTAGGACCCAAGGGAAGAAACGTAATTATAAGTAAAAAATTCGGTACGCCATCTATCACTAAAGATGGTGTGTCTGTGGCTAAAGAAATAGAGCTTAAAGATCCAATCCAAAACATGGGTGCACAAATGGTAAAAGAAGTAGCTTCTAAAACTGCTGACCAAGCAGGCGACGGAACTACTACGGCTACTGTATTAGCTCAAGCTATAGTAGGTGCAGGCTTAAAATCTGTAGCTTCTGGTGCTAATCCAATGGATTTAAAAAAGGGTATAGACAAAGCTGTAAACCATGTAGTAACCGGTCTTCAGAAAATATCTAACACCGTAGGGAAAGACTTTTCTAAGATAGAACAAGTAGCTACAATCTCTGCTAATAATGATTCTAAAATCGGTGCACTTATAGCCTCTGCTATGAAGGCTGCTGGTAAAGAAGGTGTAATTACTGTAGAAGAAGCTAAAGGTACTTCTGATGAATTGAAAACTGTAGAAGGAATGCAGTTTGATAGAGGATATCTTTCTCCTTACTTCGTGACCAATGCGGAGAAAATGGAAGCTGAATTAGAGTCTGGATACATTCTTATTTATGATAAGAAGATTTCTAATATGAAGGATTTACTTCCTGTGTTAGAAAAAACAGCTCAAACGGGCAAACCTCTTTTAATTATAGCTGAAGACGTAGATGGTGAGGCGCTAGCTACATTAGTGGTAAATAAAATGAGAGGAGCACTCAAAGTAGCTGCTGTTAAAGCCCCAGGTTTCGGAGACAGAAGAAAAGCGATGCTTGAGGATATAGCTACGTTAACTGGTGGTACTGTTATTTCTGAAGAAAGAGGTTTCAAGCTAGATAATGCTACTTTAGAAGATTTAGGTACTGCTGAGAAGATCACTTTAGACAAAGATAATACCACTATTATTAATGGTGCTGGGTCTAAGAAAGATATCAAAGCGAGAGTAAATCAAATCAAAGCTCAGATAGAGTCTACTACTTCTGATTACGACAAAGAAAAGCTTCAAGAGAGACTAGCTAAATTGGCCGGTGGTGTAGCTGTAATCTATGTAGGTGCAACTACAGAGATAGAGATGAAAGAGAAAAAAGATAGAGTAGATGATGCCCTTCACGCTACTAGGGCTGCCGTAGAGGAAGGAATCGTTCCTGGAGGTGGTGTAGCGTACATAAGAGCTGCAGAAGGACTAGAGAAGGTTAAAGGGGAGAATGAAGATGAAGTTACGGGTATAGCTATCGTAAGAAGAGCTATCGAAGAGCCTATTCGTCAGATCGTAGCTAACGCTGGTGGTGAAGGAGCGGTAATCGTTCAGAAGATTAGAGAAGGAAAGAAAGATTTCGGTTATAATGCTAGAACTGAGAAGTTCGAAGATTTGCTGAAAGCTGGTGTAATAGATCCTACTAAAGTATCTAGAGTAGCCCTGGAAAATGCTGCGTCTATAGCAGGTATGTTGCTTACTACAGAGTGTGTAATTACAGATACTGAAGAAGAAGGTGGAGCTCCATCTATGGGAGGTGGAATGCCAGGTGGAATGCCAGGAATGATGTAAACCATTTTAATGATAAATGGTTAGTTATTACTCGCTGAACTAATACGACTCTTAGTCAATAATCATTTTAGACAATTGTAAAACCGTTCTTCTTTTGGAGAACGGTTTTTTTGGTTTAATACTTTAAGAATTCTTTGCTGGCTCTTTGAAGTTGACTGCCGTGCTTTTATTATTTTAATGACAAATTATAAATGACTGTTGCTAATGAGAGTCTTAGCCAATAATCAGTTTAGACAATGTTAATGCCGTTTTTCTTTTTGGAGGACTGCTTTTTTTTATTACTTAAACAACTCTAACTTAACTGCTCGTTAGACCACGATTGAGAAAAATATGATTCAAATTAGAATCACTCTTATGAAACATCAAGGGTTCTTAAAGGGAAAATTATCTGTGTCGACAGTCATTAAGTCCGGTAAATAAAATGCCCCTCTAGGATAGCCTCTAAATACATTTCTCTCTAATAATAAAGTCTATCTCGTCAACTCCTTAAACACATCTTCCATACTCTTTTCTTTTCTAACCATAGAAAGAACAGCCTTTCCATCATCGGAAATAGCTTTTGATATTTCAGCACGAATGTCTCTAGCACTGGAGATTTCAACTGAATAATTCAATCCGCTATTGGAAATCACATTATCTACGCCATTTATAACTGAAAGTAATTCTTCTGAGATAGCCTCATTTACCTCTATCTCCAAACTATATCCTTCTGCATTTCCCATGTTTTTCATCTCTGAAACTGGAGCATCTGCTACTATTCTTCCTTCGTTAATAATGATGACTCTATCACAAATGGCTTCTACCTCTTGCATAATATGCGTAGAGAGCATTACTGTCTTTTCCTTTCCTATATCTCTAATTAGTTTTCTGATTTCTACCAACTGATTAGGATCTAAACCTGAGGTAGGCTCATCTAAAACAAGTACATCTGGATCATGAATCAACGCTTGGGCCAATCCCACACGCTGCTTATATCCTTTACTTAATTCTTGAATTTTTTTATGCCTTTCGGGAGAAAGCCCCACCATTTTTATGATCTCCTCAACCCTTTCTTTTTTATTCTTCACCTTGTAAATACCCGCTACGAACTTTAGGTATTCTGTAACATACATCTCTGGGTACAATGGATTATGCTCAGGCAGGTAGCCCACTTTTTTTCTTACTTCCAAAGAGTTTTCTACAGCATCTAATCCTATCACATCAATCTCTCCTTCATTAGGAGGAAAATAACCCGTGATAATCTTCATCATCGTAGATTTACCAGCACCATTTGGCCCTAAGAATCCTACAATCTCTCCAGAAGAGATTTTAAAACTCACATTATCTAATGCTTTTTGTTTTCCGTAATATTTACTAACCCCTTTTGCTTCTATAGACATAGTTCAAATTTAATGGTTAATCTTTTTTAATGATTAATAATTAACGGTTAATGACTAATACTAATTAATGGGCATTGCTTAACCTTAGACTATGCCATTTTTATACTAGGCAATTCCCAATTCAATATTCGCCAATTCCTAATTGAAGAACTACATTTGTCATTCGAATGGTTAGAACAGGGTTAGTCATAAAATCTACGGGGAAATGGTATAAAGTCCGCATGGAAGATGGGGACGTAGTAGATGCGCAGATTCGTGGAAAATTTAGAATTCAAGGTCTAAAAACCACCAATCCACTTGCTGTAGGTGACCATGTGACTCTCGAAGAAGAGAATGATGAAACATGGGTCATAAACACTATCCTAGAAAGAAAAAATTACATTATCCGTAAATCTGTAAATCTCTCGAAACAGTCGCACATCATAGCTTCCAACATAGATCAGGCATTTTTATTCGTCACTATAGATCGTCCTCAAACCAGTTATGGTTTTATCGATAGATTTTTAGTCACCGCTGAAGCCTATAAAATTCCCGTAGTTATTCTTATTAATAAAATGGATGATTATGATGAGTTTGAAATGGAAAAAGTGCTGGAAATCGAGGATATCTATACTGGGATAGGTTACGAGGTTATGAAAATTTCGGCATTACAGGAATCTAGTGTTACAACGTTAAAAAATAGATTTAAAGGAAAGGTAAGTATGTTAGGAGGTCACTCTGGCGCAGGAAAATCTACTTTAGTAAACGCCATTAGCCCTGGTTTAGATATAAAAGTTATGGAGGTTTCTACTTCACATAATAAAGGGCAGCATACCACGACATTCGCAGAGATGCATGAGCTAGATGATGGTGGCTTTATCATAGATACTCCTGGAATTAAGGGATTCGGGATAGTAGATATAGAAAAGGAAGAACTCCATATGTTATTTCCAGAAATGATGGCTCTCTTACCTGAATGTAAATTCAACAATTGTAGGCATCTAAATGAGCCTAAATGCGCGGTGTTAAAAGCCTTAGAAGA
>DDEI01000062.1:0-4137 GCA_002336675.1 Flavobacteriales bacterium UBA1958
GTAAATAGGAGGTCCCAATGAGTTCGATCGGGTTGTATCTCCGACAAACTTCCTGCACTATCTAAGGATAAACATTGAAAATTTTTAGCTGAATTTTTAGATACTGTAAATTCATATACAGTCTCAGAATCGGTAGTAGAGAATTCTAATCTGTATTCGGTGTCTGAGTAGGATAGAAGTTTTAGTTCAGTGTATCCCTGAGGAGTTCCTGTCCAGTCGAACCCGCGGTCTAGAATCATTATTTTATCTGGAGTAAGTGTCCAGTTTTCAATGGCGGTGCTGTCTAAATTACCAGAAGGTACATCCCAATTCCAGTCTAGATTTTCTAAATCTATGTTTTGATTAAATTCAGTAAATTCTGTTTTCGCACACTTCATGGCTTTAGCTGTATTTGTGATGACATGCCAGCCAGCTGCGGTGCATTCAAAGCCTAAATCCCAGTCTGTTTTAAGATTTTCACTAACCACCCTGCCTAATTCTAGGTCGTAGAATAATTGATTTCTATAGTCAGACTGCATAGCCACCTCATCAGATTCTACTGAACCTGCGGTAGGAGCTTCTAAAGGTATTTCATCTTTCTCGCAGCTTGCTAGCAGAAGGGTGATGATAGTAAGCGTTGCAACGCTTAAGACTTTACTTTTTAACATCTGACCTTAGATTTAGCTGAAATGAAAAGAAGATTGAACGGCCATAACTGAATGGGAGGCTGCTGCCAGAGGGAACATGGATTTGACCAATGGGTGCACCTGTCCGTTCGAGATTAGTTATGTCTAATACATTTCTCACACCTGCTGAGAGGGTGATTTTATCTTTTAAAAGTTTTTTAGCTAACGTGAAGTCCACCATGGTGTAATCAGAAACAATAGATTCAGTTATTGTTCCATCTTGGTTTTCTCTAAATGCCAGAAGTCGTCCTGTATATTTCATGAATAGGTTGGCTTTGAGTTTGGCTTTTTTAAAGACATACTGGATATTGGTGTTAACCTCTGGAGAATAGATGAATGGATTTACCTCTTCTGAGTTTTCTATATTGCTATATCTGCCTATGAATGAGCCGCCTAAACTCATGTTCCAGTTCTGCTTTAAATACTTGGATGTAAAAGACACACCGTTGGTTTTGAACTCAGATATATTGAAATAAGTGAATTCGGTATCGCTGGCACTGGCTAGGCTAATTTGGTCCTTGATAGATGTGTAGAATGCAGAAAGGCTGAGTTTTATGATTTGATTAGCCTGCACTATATTTCTGGTAAGGTTGGCGTTAACGAGGTGGGAAGTTTCAGGGTTTAGGTCTCTATTGCCCTGAATGTTATGATTGGAATCTACAAAATTAAAATAAAGTTCCTTTAACTCAGGAGCTCTAAAGCCTTTGGCATAGCTGAGTCGTAATGTGTTTTTCTTTAGGTTGTACTTAATATTCAAAGAGGGAATAATCGGATGATTAAACTCGGAATTATAGGCCATTCTAACGGCAGGCTTTACAGTTAATCTTTCGTTAGCAGCGTAAGTAAAGCTTCCAAAAGCAGCATAATCGGATATAAACTGCTCTGTGTTTTCTATGCGTTTGCCGTAGCTAGATTCTCTTTCTAAATGAATTCCTAATTGGTAGCTTATTTTTTTAGAAAAATCTGTGTTGCTCAATGTAGCTCTGAACATTGCTAGGTCAAACCGAGAAGTATCTTGGTCATCTGAATTAGCCGATGTTACTTCATTTAATGTGATTAGGTCTTTTACCACAGTCTTTTTTCTGCGCTCGAAAAGATCATATGCAGCTGTGGCATCTAAGAATTTTTTTTCTTTGATTTTACCTTTAACGGTTATGGAATTGTCTAATCTATAGGTTTGGTAGTAATCGTCAAAAGCGGTAATCTGATAAGGAGCTCTTGGGTTTCCTCTGTTGGTTATTTTCTCGTGAAAAGGAGAAATGTTTAAAGTAGTATTGAATTGATTTAGTTTTTTGTTAAGACTAACTTTTCCGAAGAGCTGCTCTTTAGGGTTCCATGATAGAACTCTAGATTCATCTGCTAAATTAGCTTCCGGTAGTAAGTTATAACCATCACCTTGGTCCCATCCATCAAAGAAGTTTCTTCCACCTGAGAATGTGATTTGACCTTTAGCCACGGGTACTTTTAAGTGGCCAGTGGTGTTGTAATTTCCTACGGATTCGTGAAAAGCCCTGAACTGAAGCTCATTTATAGGCGCTCTGTTAGAGTTGGTGATAATATTTATGGTTCCAGCTAGGGCGTCTGTTCCATAAGCTACAGACATAGGACCTTCTATAATTTCTATGCGTTCTAACGTATTCAGATTGATTTGGCTCAGGTCTATATTCCCATTTAGCCTTCCTATAACAGGGACGCCATCTACGAGAATTTTTACGTTTTGGCCTGAAATACCCATCATACTGATTCCGCTTCCTAGAATATTATCTCTAGATATTCGAATATTGTTTTCTTGCAGAAGCAGTTCATTTAAGGTATTTACACCTTGGTTTTGAATTCTGTCTTTAGATATAATAGAGAGTTTATGCATGGATTTCTCTAATGCTGTAGGAGCATACTGACCTGTAACCGAAACTTGATTTAAGAAATAGCTGCTAGGAGTAAGCTTGATAGTTGTTTCCATGTCAGATAGAAAGGAAACATAATCCTTGTAACCGATAAATGATATAGTCACCAGTTGATCAGAATCTCTTCGGGTAATTGTGAAAATTCCTTGAGCATCAGAAGATGTTATTATAGCAGGTTCTCCATTCTTTGATATTTCCACAATAGCTCCAAATAAAGGGGCTTTGTTTTCATCTAGAACGGTATAGTCATTCTGAGCAGTTAAAGAAAAACAGAACAGAAATAGTACAGGAGATAATAGATATTTCTGACAATTATGGCAAATCATGCTGGCACCTTTAAGAACCAAACTGTAAAGATTTCCGTTCTGTATTTTCATAATTTTTTGTTGAAGCGAGGCTTATTTAAGTACTATTTTTTCTGTACTTACGATTCCTTCCGATACTATAGTTAGGATGTAAATACCTGCAGTATTTCCCGCTAAGTCTAACCTGTGTTTACTATTTTCAGTGCTAAAAACAACTTGCTCATTAAGAATCAATCTTCCTGCGAGATCTGTAATGGTTAAGAGTGTATTTGCAGTATTAACCGAAGTAAATTCTAACTGTAAGGTTCCTTGTGTAGGGTTAGGAAATGCCTTTATAGCGCTAGACTTATCTAAATTGGTTATTGCTGAAGTCATAAGTAGTGTAGTTTCAAATTCGATAACTCCTGAGCTTGATCCTTCAAAGTTGGTAAAAGTGATTTGATAGACATTTCCGTTGACATCATTGACGAAGTAAGTTAAGTCTGGAGTTAGAACGAACTGCATGCCATTAAATGACTTCCAATCATAGCCGATAACGTTTATTTCTCCTTCAAAAGAGTAATCCATATAATTAGCAGTGGTCACATCTACACCATCTGCCTGAGCTATAGAGACACCATAGTTACTTAGCGCTCCAGTCACACCATAATTCACACCTGGAGATAACTCGCCTATATATTTTGTGAAAGTGATATCCCATGAGTCAGAGTCAGGCTCACGGTCTATTTCAGTTTCAGTGGCTAAAGAAAAGTATCCAAAATTCTTTCCAGTGTAATCGGATTTAGAAAGTGTGTGAGTAGATTCATTAGAGCCATCTAGGTCAGCGTATTTAAAGATATAATCTCCGCTAATTAGTGATTCTACGGCCACTTTTTTCCATGACATATCTAATGTTTGAATGATAAATACATCCGTTCCAGTAACTATATGAGTAATCACGTTGTAATCTCCCCATCCTACATCAAATCCGTCTGCTGTTTGGTCAAATGCACCTGTGGCCCAAGTAAGTTCTGAGTTGTAATCAGGAATCCATGTGGAAAGTCCTGTAGAATCTATTTCAGACCAATTAGATATATCGCCATTTGGATATTTATAAGCTTTAACGCCATATCCATCATTTATTCTTATCGCAGAAGAACCGGATCCACAAGAAAATGCGAGGTCCCAATCTTGAGCTGGAACGCTAGCTATTTCTCCATTTTCGAAGCTGTAAAAAGATTGGTTAGCATATCCTGGCTCAAGAGAAACGTTATCGGATACTTG
>DDEI01000062.1:4542-6122 GCA_002336675.1 Flavobacteriales bacterium UBA1958
GTTTGTATTTTAACTTGGGTTATTTAGACTAATTCTAAATAGTGTCGCAAAAGTAATTTTATACCTTACTTCAAACAATACCTTGTTCACGGTATTTTTTTAAATATCATGAATTATTCTTTTTCTTAGAGTGTACTTTTTAAGTTTTAATTAAGAGAGAAATCAAAGTCTATATCTAGAGGGTCTATATCTTTAATTGATTTTTTTTCTTCAAAAAACACAAGTCCTCTTAATGCTTCTATCTCTTTCGCGTTAAATATTAGAATCATATTAGATTTACCCGTTTCTATAGGAATGGTTCTCTTCATCATCCTCGTTGTTATTTCAGCTTCTCGAGCTAGATCTTCGGAGAAATAAACCATCTGCTTAAAGTCTGTGAGCTCATTTCTAGTGAATTCAAAAAACAGATTGTTAAAGTGAAGATGATAGGTTTTACAGCAAGTACAGAAAGTGAGTTCACCATTATAATTTCTTGCCAGTAGTTTAATAGAATGTGCCATGGGATTATTTGTTAGTAACAGTCTGATTTAATTTGTCCTTTTGAGATGAAATATTCTAGGCTCTTATTAACCTTAGATTTCAGCTCTTTATCTAAGAGGTAGAATAGTTCTTCTTTCATCTGCAGTGAACCACAAATCATAAGAACACCGCCATTTTTAAATAGTGCTATTACTAGATGAATGTTAGTTATTACATTTTCTTGAATGTATTTTTTATTCAGTTTGGAGTAGTTGATAAAGAGATTATCTTCATGTATCAACAGGCCCTCTAAATATCGCGAGTAAATCCCGAGAGACTTAGGAGTCCTTATTCCCCAGAATAAATAATTAGAGTCAGAATCGAGAGTATCATTTAGCATACCTATGAATGGGGTTATTCCAGTCCCATTTGCAACGCACATTACTCCATTACCCTCGGTAGGGAATCTAAATTTTGGATTAGAAACAACGGAGGCTTCTATTTCTTCATACAGTTTAACATCTGCTAAATATGAAGAGCAGACTCCGAATGGGTGCTTCTTTATGCATAAGAGAATACCATTATTATATTTAGCTAAAGAATAGGCTCTAGGCGCTTCGTTTTCAAAAGAGAGAACCTCCAGTAGGTCCCCTGACTGAAAGCTTAACGTGTTATTTTTAGGTTCTAGGAATAATATAAAGGTATCGTCCGAATTAAGGTTAGTTCGTTCTTTTACAATAAACAGATCAGTGTATCTAATCCTACTGGTTTTAGGCAGAGTTAGCGTTATATTGAACAAGTCATTTAAAGCTAATATCCACTTCTGTATTTCTTTGCTAGATTGATTATTTATTTTCACCAATGGGAGTAGCTCATTAAATCCGTTGGTTCGTTTCAGTAAACCATCTACCTCTATGGCGTAAGAGCAGAAATTAGGGTAGCTGGTTGAGCCTAGTCCTAACACAGCGTAGCTTAGTTTGTTTTCCTGACGTATGGTTCTTAAGAGGTTTTGGAATCTACCAGCATTGGCTGGAGCTTCTCCATTTCCGTAGGTAGAGGTGAGGATAATTAAGTGTTCCGCACAAGGATAGCTAGAATAGGTATTAAGCCCAGTGATGTAG
>DDEI01000041.1 GCA_002336675.1 Flavobacteriales bacterium UBA1958
ATCATCTATTCTTACGAACACTAATTTTGTAGTGGTTACTAGCTTTTCTTCGTGCGTATATACGTTAAATTTTCTAGCCTCGACGTTTAAAGTAATTGTCGTATTTCCAAAAAATAATACCTGACCATAAATTTTTATGAGATTATTTTCTTTAACAGGCTCTTTGAAAATCACTTCATCTAACTTTAATGTTACTAGGTTCGGAGTAAAGCAGACTTCAGAGCAGAAAGCAACAGCCGCTTCATCTATCCAAGAGAGCATAGTTCCTCCAAATAGATTATTATGAATACCCAGATCACTTTTTTTACACACCTTAGTTCCTATTAATTTCATTACTTTTCTTTTGCGTAGCAAAGGTGCTAATTTCTTATGGTAATTTAGACGCCAAATGAAAAAAGCGGTTTTTATAGGATTAGTTTGGCCAGAGCCTACATCTACTGCGGCAGGGGGAAGAATAATTCGCTTAATCCAGCTGTTTATGGATAATGATTTTAGGGTTTCTTTTTTGTGTGCGGCATCCGAATCAGACAGAAGTGCTGACTTAAAAGAAATAGGCTGTAAGACTATTAGAATTAAGCTCAATTCTTCGAGCTTTGATTCAATTATTAAGGAAGAAAACCCTGATTTAGTAGTTTTCGATAGATTTTTATCTGAGGAACAGTTTGGCTGGAGGGTTCATCAAGAAGTTCCGAATGCAGTAAAAATTCTAGATTCTGAAGATCTTCATTTTTTAAGAAAAGCGAGACATCTGGGTCTGAAAAAAGGAGAGAAAATAAATCTCAAAATAGATCTAGCTAAAAGAGAGGTAGCCGCTGTTTACAGGTGTGACTTAACCTTAATAATATCTGAATTCGAGATGGAACTGCTTAATTCAGAATTTAATATTCCCGCGCATTTACTACATTATCTTCCTTTTAAAGTCGTGCCATTAATCAAGGAAGAAATAGCGAAATTACCTGATTTCGAAGAGAGAATATCGTTTATGACAATAGGAAACTTTAGACATGAACCAAATTATGATTCAGTAAAATATTTAAAAGCGGAGGTATGGCCTCTGATAAAAGAGAAAATGCCCAATGTTGAAATGAACGTGTATGGGGCATACTCAAATGAGAATGTTCTTGCATGGAATAAGCCTAAAAATGGGTTTAATGTTATAGGTTCAGTAAAGGATGCTGATGAGGTGTTTATAAAAAGTAAGGTTTGTCTTAGTCCGCTCAGATTTGGGGCTGGATTAAAAGGTAAGTTTATAGGAGCTATGAAAAATGGAACACCTATTATTACTTCAGCTATTGGCGCAGAGGGGATGAAAGATAAGGAGAGTTGGCCAGGCAGCATCTGTGAATCACCAGAAGAAATAGCAAACGCAGCGATTTCTCTCTACTTGAACAAGGAAAAGTGGCTAAGGGCTCAGGCCATAGGGTTTGCCTTAGTCAATAATAAATTTGCAACGCCAATTCATGAGGATAGTTTGTTAGATGTAGTTGGTAATCTCTTAATGAATTTAGAAGCGCACAGAAGGTTGAATTTTATAGGTGAAATGTTGCGGTTTCATACCTTAAGAAGCACAGAGTTTATGAGTAGATGGATTGAGGTGAAAAATAAGTATAATTGTAATTAGCCGTTTACGTTTAATAGATTTATAAGAAGAGAAAAATTTATGAGCAAGGAAGTTTTATACCCTCAGGATGAACCAGATTTCAGTGTAGCATTATCTTTAAGTTTAGTTATTTTTGGATTTGATGGTACAGAATTACAGGTGCTTACGGTGCCTAGTAGTTATTCTCCGTTTAAAGGAGCTCTTATTCTACCGAGTAAGTATTTAACTGAAAATGATGAACTTTTACTCTCAGCCAGAAAGCTTTTTGAAGGTATAGTAGGCGAGCAAAATGAAATTACTATTGAACAACTTCGCGCATTTGGAGGTTTTTATAGACATCCTAATGGTAGGGTAGTAAATATCCCACATTATGCGTTGGTTAAAAAAGTAGATTTTAGAAATAGTAAATGGTTAGAGTTTGGCTTTAAGTGGTATCCGGTGAAAATGGTTCCTGATTTAGCATATGATCATAACGAAGTAGTAGATTACGCCTTAGAAAGATTGAAAAGAAGGGTGAAACGAAGGCCTGTCGGATTTCATTTGCTTTCGGAGGAGTTTACTTTAGGTCAACTTCAGAATCTTTATGAAAGCGCACTAGGTAAGAAATTTGACAGAAGAAACTTTAGAAAAAAATTATTCAATACGACACTGATCATAGACTTAGAAAAAGCGGCAGATGGAATTGAGAACGGTCAGAAGAAAGGAAGTAAGTTGTACAAGTTTAATTCGGCTGAGTACGATAAAATGAAAATTCAAGGGTACGATTTCTTATTCTAACCTAGCATCAATCCAATCTCAATAGGCAAAACTGAATTCCAGGAGCACTCCAAGTTATATAAACTTCAAAAATGAATCTTTTTAAGGTTGATTAGAAGAATCTAAAAAGGAGAAGTCATGTTCTTGTTAATCATTTAGAAAGATTCAGACATGGACTTACTTACTTAGTTAAGAAGTGAATTTTCGTTTGAAATATTCATACAAGTTAACATTCATAAGGATGAGTAACATGCCGTAAAAAGCATCCTCCACAGGGATGGTAAATAGTCTAATGCCTAGGTTTTCTGCGTCATTATACCATACGATGGGCGCTTCTAAAAATGAGCCCGTAAGCAAGCCGTTGGCTAAAAGAAAAAATGGAAGAATACATGCGTACCCTATAAGGGGTTGGGTTTGGTGAATTCGCATTGCAACGCTAAAAAACAGATAAAAAGCCAGAGCGATAAACGTCACAGCGGTGTACAGCTTTTCATACTGAGTGATACCTATGCCGAGAAAAACGACTGCCATTATTACCTGAGTTAAGTGTGTTTTTTTTGTGGTTTTAGGCAAGAAATGTGTTAAAGCGAAGTATGTGAAAACACAGGAATACGGGATGCAAATAAAAAAAAGAACCTCTTCTAGCGGCAGATTTCCTAGGTAAATTCCTGTTAGATATTCTGGATTGAATCCCCAGACCCCTATTTCAGTGAAGTAGTAATCCCACAC
>DDEI01000032.1:0-298 GCA_002336675.1 Flavobacteriales bacterium UBA1958
CTTTTAATGAATTATCGTTTACAGTTTAGTAACCGTCGAAAGTTACTTTCCCCGTTTCTATGTCATACATTCCACCTTGTATTATAAGCTCACCATTGGCTTCCATATTAGCTAGCACAGGGCTATTTTCTATGATTTGTTCTAAAGCTCTTTTTACATTATGGTTAGCTACTTCTTGGACTAATTCTTTATTTGAAGATCCTTTTTGTTCGTAATTAACTTCTACTGCATCTACCACAGGTGTAATTTTACTCAGCATTCCGGTAAGGTTACCTAGCTCAGCTCTGTCGCAAGCTCC
>DDEI01000032.1:683-2654 GCA_002336675.1 Flavobacteriales bacterium UBA1958
AGCTTACAAGCAAACTCCATACTACCGAGAATATCTTTATTCACGAAGTTCCCTGCGATTCTAATACTGAACAAATCTCCTATTCCTTGGTCAAAAAGTAATTCTGCTGATACTCGAGAATCTATACAGTGAAGAACCGTAGCGAATGGGAATTGACCTGATTTAGTTTGAGTTACTTGTGCTAATAGATCTCTGTCTGCTTTCTTGTTTTCTATAAATCTCTGATTTCCTTCTTTAAGTAATCCTAGAGCTTTAACTGGTGTTAACTGGGCTTGAGATTCTGCTGTTTGCGTGTTCATTATTATAAATTTATGTTTAGTGAATCTACTATTTTCTATTTTTTATTAGGTAAACCTACTAATTTCTCGAATACTTTTGTTTGCGTTTCTGACTCCATTTCATCGAATCCTGTTAGTTCAACTTCTATGTTTCTGGTTTTTGCATTTTCTTTAAAATCATAAATTATTTCTAAAACATCTGGATGCATATCTGTGGTTTTAGTCGCATCTAAAATCACACTTTGGCCATCAGGAATCAACGCTAAACTTTTACTCATGCTCCCTTTATTCAAGAACGTTACACTTTCCGCCAAAGTAAGATGTACGGTTTCTCCGTCCTTGTACTTTTCAGCATCAAATATGTAAGGTTTCTGGTAGTTTTTATAGAGAATGAAGAATACAGCCACTGCCATTCCCAGGCCTATTCCTGTGAGAAGATCTGTAAATACGATACCCCCTATAGTCACTATGAAAGGAATAAATTCCATCCAACCTAAAGCATACATAGACCTAAATAATGCTGGTTTAGCGAGTTTAAATCCTACTACCAGTAAAATAGCAGCTAATGAAGCCAGTGGAATCATATTTAACACGTTAGGGATGGTTAATACGCACACTAGAATTAACAAACCATGAATGAAAGCGGACATTCTAGTCCTTCCTCCAGATTGAATATTGGCAGAACTTCTTACGATCACCTGTGTAACCGGTAATCCTCCTATTAACCCTGAAACCATGTTTCCTATACCTTGAGCTCTCAGCTCTTGGTTGGTAGGAGTTATTCTTTTCTGTGGATCTAACTTGTCTGTAGCTTCTACACAGAGGAGTGTTTCTAGACTGGCTACTATGGCTAAAGTAAATGCTATGGTATACACTTTGGGATTCTTCCAATGACTAAAATCAGGGAACCTAAATTCTCCAAAAAATCCGGCTAATGTTCCATCTAACGGAAGGTTTACCAAGTGTTCTTGAGAAAGGCCGATATTTTCTGAACTATTAAATAATTGATTTAACAATATCCCTACAACTACTGCTACTAAAGGACCTTGAACCCATTGACTGACTACAAGTTTTTTAACGAATTTTTGTTCCCATAGAATTAGAATAGCTAAGGACACCAAGGTAATTATTAGAGCTCCTGGAGTGATGAAGTCTAACATGTTTCCTAATTCACTAAAAGTGTTTTGACCATCTTTTTGCAGAAATGAAAAGTCCCCTTCAGGGTCTGCATCATACCCAAATGCATGTGGGACTTGTTTCAGAAAAATAATAACACCTATTCCTGCTAACATACCTTTTATAACAGAGCTAGGGAAGTAATAACCTATGATTCCAGCTTTAAGAACACCAAGTGTAAATTGAATAATTCCGGCAAAGAAGACAGCTAATAAGAATACTTCAAACCCGCCTAAATCTGGGATAGCAGTAAGAACTATAGCGGCCAACCCTGCAGCTGGGCCACTTACTCCAAGCGGAGATTTACTAAAGGCAGAAACGATAATTCCTCCTACCATTCCGGAGATAATACCAGAGAATAAAGGAGCTCCACTGGCTAGTGCTATTCCTAAGCACAGGGGTACGGCTACTAAGAAAACAACTATCCCGGCAGGGAAATCATTCTTGAGATTGGCGAATACGCCATTACTTGATTTTTTCATTTTTAAATTAAAATTGCATATAACTAAATCTATAC
>DDEI01000032.1:2983-4411 GCA_002336675.1 Flavobacteriales bacterium UBA1958
ACCTAAAGACTATGTATAGAAGGAATGGAGGCGGATGTTATATACAATCTGGCGGAGGACTAATCGTCTCCAATACAGGGGTGGAAAGAATCCGGTTTAAAAAGTAGAAATCTCCACTAAGAATTGATGAAGAGCTTCGCATAGATTCTTCAGAACTTTGGGCATACTTCTCAGACTCTTTTTCAGAGTCTTTTTCATCCGTATCTGTATCTTCGAAGTCTATCGTTTTAGATAACTCTGTATCGAAATGATGCCCTGCGTGCGGGATTATTTGAGCCCCCAGAACTATCAAAAGAGTAAAAACTCCCATGATAGACAAAAAGCCGTTATTTCTGTTCCCAAACACCTAGCAAAAGTAATTATCTAATTCAAAAATAAAGAATTAAAACTAGTGTAAATATGAATACGTGATAACTCAATAGCTCAGCCATTAATTCAGTGCCAGTTAGAAGTTAGTGAAGATATATTTAGTTTATAAAGGTTCCTTTTAGAGCCTTAATAAAATAGTCCCATAGAGTTCCTAATCCCATAATTATTAACGTTAGTGGAGCAGCTCCCTGACCTGTAAAAACATTAATTAAATTGGGTAAGGCAAAGAATCTAGATAAATCAAATAAAAGAAATGAAAGTATTCACTCTTAATTTGTCGTCCACTTCTTTTTGTTCTCAGGCCCGTTATAAGCTCTCAGGCCTCTAATCTGATCAGGTTTTTGATCTGTGATTTTAATCTACCAAACCAAATTGCTCAAAATGATGATGGAAATGCTTCTTACTCATAAGGTTCCACATGAATTTATCTAGCTCACCAAAAGTTGGGTGTACAGAAGTAAACTCGGGGTTTTCTTTGAAGAACGTTTCTTGCTCTTCATAAGCCTTCAGCAGCTCAGCTTTTGCTTGTTCTAAGTTCGCGTGCTTTACTGTTCCTCCGGTGGGGTAAGGCGCCTTCGTCCCTTTTGGAAATTTGCTGTAGTTATAGAGGGACTCAGTATAGGCTTCTAGCATTTCTGGTGGAGTGGTAATTTCTAATCCAGTAGCTGCCGTCGTAAGCTTCAACTGGTCTTCAAGATGCTCTATCATCTGCTGAGGTGAAAGCTCTCCCCATTTAGCTTCTGTGCCTTCTGTAAGATTTACCAATTTGGCTGCTATATTCTCTTTAGATAACTCCATAAAAGGAGATTTCTTTTCTACCATGGTTAAGATAGTTGCAATAGCAGAAAGTTCGTCATCTTGGTCGAAAACCTCGACAAACCACTTCACTATTCCTGATGGAAATTCTCTTCCTCTAACATCCCGCTCTACACGCTCTTTACATGTGAGGCGCACGTAAATGGTATCGTTATGGTAAATAGGCTTTAGAAAACGGATTTCTTCTAATCCGTAGTTAGCTGCCACTGGTCCTTTATTTGGGTAAACAAATAATCCTGCTGC
>DDEI01000032.1:4801-28767 GCA_002336675.1 Flavobacteriales bacterium UBA1958
GAAGTAATATCGGTATGGGCATAGAAATGGTCCCAAGTTAGATTAGCAAAGTTGATAATGTCTGTATCCGTTACTGTCCGGTTATGCGTCTTCAAAGACATGCCTGGTTTGATGTCTTCAAAATGGTAGGAGAAGGGATGTGAAGGAGACTCCTTGTATTTAGACCCTGCCTGGTAAATCCCTGTGATTTCGGTAATAGTAGTAGGAGTTCCTTGTATAGCCGTGCGTTGCAAATAATGTGCGACACCTCTCATTCCTCCCATTTCTTCTCCACCTCCAGCCCTTCCTGGGCCTCCATGCGTGAGCTGTGGAAGCGGGGAGCCATGTCCTGTGCTCAGAGGAGCCATTTCTCTATTGATCACCATAATTCTGCCATGATGACTAGCAGCTCCTATTACAAATTTTCGTGCTATCTCGTCATTGAATGTAGCTATAGAACAGACAAGCGAGCCCTTTCCCATATTGGCCAATTCTATGGCATCGTCTAAATTTTTATAAGGCATAATAGTAGCCACCGGACCAAAGGCTTCTACCTCATGCACGGCTAAGTTTTTATGGGGTTCTTTTTCCAATAATAATATCGGAGTTAAGAATGCCCCATCTTGAGCATTAGCATCTATGAGGTTCAGTTCATCTTTATTGCCGTAAACTAATTCTGCTGTTTTACTAAGCATTGCTACGCGCTCTTGAACTTCTTTTACTTGGTCTTTACTAGCCAGCGCACCCATTCTCACTTCCTTTAGTGAAGGATTTCCTATGGATACTTTAGCCAGCGCTTTAGCCAGCGCTATTTGTATATCTTCTACTAAGTTTTCTGGAACCAAAATCCTACGGATGGCAGTACATTTCTGACCGCACTTGGTAGTCATTTCTTTTCTAACCTCTTTCACAAATAAATCAAACTCTGGAGTTCCAGGTAAAGCATCTTCTCCCAATACAGAACAGTTCAGAGAATCTGCTTCCATGTTAAACGGAACAGCTTCGTCTATGATCCTGGGATTGGCTTTGAGCATTTTTCCTGTAGTGGCGGAGCCGGTAAAGGTCACTACATCCTGGGACATCACGGTGTCTAGAATTGTTCGTGCAGAGCCACAGATTAATTGCAACGCGCCTTCTGGTAAGATTTTACTAGCTATGATTTCTCTCACTACAGCTTCTGTTAAAAAACTGGTCGAAGTAGCAGGTTTCACCACAGCAGGAACCCCCGCCATCCAATTTACTGCACACTTTTCTAGCATTCCCCACACCGGGAAATTATAGGCGTTAATGTGAATAGCCACACCTTCTTTGGGCACCATAATATGGTGAGCCATAAAGGCACCACCCCGGCTTAAATCCACAGGATCGCCATCTACATGAAAGTGTTGGTTGGGAAATAGTTTACGCAAAGAAGCGTTGGCAAAGAGGTTACCGAAACCACCTTCGATATCTATCCAGCTGTCGGCCTTAGTAGCTCCAGTTTGGTAGCTAATGGTATAAAACTGGGCCTTTCTTTTCATGAGATGTATGGCCAGCTTTTTAAGCATATTCCCACGCTCTTGGAAAGTCATTTTTCTTAGAGATGGACCTCCAGTTTTACGTCCGTATTCCAAAATATCTCCGAAGTCTAATCCTACTGCGGTAGAGTGGTGGATGAGTTCTCCGTTAAATGCGTTATATATAGGGACCCCTTCTCCTGCGCCATTTCCCCATTTTCCTAAAACGTAATTTCCTAGCTTGGTCATTTCTCCTTGAATTGAATGTGTACGCAAGTTAAGCATTCGGTAAATGTGTTTCGAGTTTGTTGTTGTTAGTTTAAAGTTTTTGTGTTTTGTTCTAACCTTCAGCCTGAGTTTAACCCCAAGCATTTTAGATTGACTTTCGTTTTATATTTAAAATCAATTAACTCAGATTTTCAGGATATAACCGATGGATAAAGTTTCAGTCACTTTTTCATGTATTGGGATATGATCAATGTTCTTAACAGGGAATTCCTCAATAAATGAGTCAAAACAATACTTCCCAGCGAAGAAGTAAACTTTAGTGTGCCTCCTGAGAACAATTTGGCGCACTCGTTTGCGGTAACATTAACTTTCGAAAATGGAACGTCCCTAACAGGCGTTTCCTCTGAAATTTAGTTTTAACCTTTCGTTTTATTTCTGAACCTGTTTACATTTACCACATCTTCTATGACAGATTTTTCGGTTAGTGAGGCGCTAAATTGCCTAGCAAAAAACGGAGCAAGCATAATTCCCTTAGTTCCCATGCCATTGAAGATGCCTATTTCAGGATGATTAGCATGAAAGCCCATGATGGGTCTATGGTCAGCTGAAGTAGGTCTAATTCCAGCATGTTGTTTTATGATGTCTAATTCTGGTTTTTTCTTCAGTCCAGATTCTAGTTTGGTTATCAATTTTTGTTTGCCTTCCTCTGATGGTGTGGGCTCTAATAAATCCCATTCAAAAGTAGCTCCCATTTTATACGAGCCATCTTCAAGGTTCAGCAGCCATTGTCCATTATTAAAGACTCCTTTTAAATTCAAATCTTCTGCTTTTATATGCAACATGTTCCCATGAGTTCTAGTTATCGGAAGATAGCTCCAAAACTTGCTTTCAGTGGTTTTGTATCCGTTAGCATAGATTATTTTTTGAGCTTCATACCCATTCCAGATAACTCCAAACGCTGTTATCTCCAAGTCTTTTTCGTTAAAGTCAGCTTCTAAGAATGAATCTCGACTTTCTAGAAATTTCCTAAACGCAGGCAGAAAAACAGGCAATTCTATGTAACCGCCTTTTATGGTTCCGTAGCCAAATTCATCATTGGCAACCGCTTCTAATTCTGGCTGTGGTTTGTCCTCTAAATAATCAGAATAGCGCTCATCTTTAACGGCTAAATGAAAGTCATTGGCAGAATCATTGCTTGGGAATAGCCGCACTATTTCTCTGTCGTACATAAACTTCTTATCCAGCAGCTCTTCCAGTTCGGTATACGTGCGTTGCAATGAGGGTAATAAATCATCTGCCCTCCAGGATTTCTTTAGCTTCTTGAACAAAATGGGGTTCCACATGCCAGCCGCTATTCTAGATGCAGAGGTTTTGTAACCATTGTCTATTACCATTACGTTTCTCCCAGATTTCATTAACTCATAAGCGAGTAAACTTCCAGCTATTCCTTGGCCTATTATGATGATACGCGAATTCATTTATTGAATGTAGCTATTGGTTAGTGTAATTGATTACTCCGCCTTTATTAGATAAAGTTCGCGGCCTTCAAACTTAATGCTCAGACTATCTAGTTTCTGAAAGTTGTGCTTTTTGACTAATAGTTCAGATGCGATATGAAATTCTCCTGGCCATATTCCGTCAGTATGAGTCAGTATTTCTTTTCGTTCCCTTTCTATATAAAAAATAGTACTGTGATTTAACGAGGACCATTTTATCGCTTTTAGCCGTTCTCCTTTAGTTTTTTTTCCGATGGATTGAGCTTCAGTCTTATATTCTAAATCTCGATTTCCATTAAGTTTGGCCGGAATTCCTACCCAACTAAAAGCTAATCTAACGGTGATAAGAACGAGCACTAAACCCACATATTTATGGGCGTTTAAACAGACTAAAGCGCTCACTCCTAAAAGGCTAAACACACACAACACAGAACCTTTAAATAAATCAAAATCCACGCCCAATGAGACGAAAGGAAGCACGATACTGCTCAGTGCTAAAAGTCCTCCTATCCCAATGAAAATTCCATGAATTATTTTTTTGCTCTTGAGTTCTGTAGAGAGCATATATGCCTGAGCGAGTAGGATGAATACGATGGGATATAACATGAATAAATACCTAGGATAATAGCCAGGGCTTAACCAATAAACAGGAATGTTAACGATTAAAATAAGGGATAACATTCGGAGGAAATCATTTTTCCAAATAGAAGTGCGGACAGATTTTTTCCAAAGAAAAATCACGAATAAGCTCCATGGAGCTAAATGATAAAGATGTTCTAGCGGGAACTTAATTATATGAATGAGATTTTCATGCCATGGTTTGTCTATAACGGTTCTCTGGGCGCTCTGTTCCCATAGAATACTGGCCCATCCTTCGAGTGAATTATACTGAGCATACATGTAGAAATACCCGCCCACCAGAATGGAAAACAAGAGGATGCCCGTGGCATGTGCTAAACTGAATAATTTTTTAAAGTTTTTAGAGTAAAGGAGTAAAGTGATGATAGTTAACCCCTGAAATACAATTGTAGGCAGGCCTTTGCATAAAAAAGATATGCTGGCGATGAAGTAGGATAACACAAAGAATGTCCACCAGTTTTTAGCGTTTAGACTTTCTATGAAGACGATGAAAGATAAAAAGACGAGCCACGAATAAAAGATGTCAATATGGCCTAGCAGTGAAGCGTAAACTAGAATTCTACCAGAAGTAACAAACATGGAAGCACCTAGAAAAGCGGCCGCACTGCTCACCTGTTTTTTAGCCCAAAGAAAGATAGTTAGCCCGAAGAGGAGGAGCGGAATAACAGAAGGCAAGCGGAAAACGAACTCGCTCATAGAACCGGTTAAGGTGAATAACCCGGCTACAATCCAATTATAAAGAGGAGGTTTGTTATAGTAAAACTCGCCTTGAAGAGTGGGGACCCAGTAATTGTCTGAGAACATCATTTCTATAGCTACTAAAGCTCTAGTAGGCTCATCGGCAAAAAGAGGCAGCATTCCTAAGTTAGTTAGAAAAACTAAAAAGGCTAACAGAAAAGAAAATATATAAACGAATAAAATATGCTCGTCTAAGTATTTCCAAAGTAGGTTGATGTTTTTCACGGGGCTAAGATAGGAGAGAATTATAGCTCTTAGTCACCTTAGATTTAATCTCTTTTTTTAGCCAACGCTCGAGCAGTTTCTAGGTCTTCTGGAGTATCAACGCACACTGAGTTTTCTTGAATCTGTGCAGTGTAAATGTCGTATCCATTTTCGAACCAGCGAAGTTGCTCTAATTTTTCTTTTAGCTCTAATGGTGACTGTTCCAGGCGTGTAATTTCTTTCAGCGCCTGCATAGAATATCCATAAATGCCTAGATGCTGGAACTGTTTTTGAGAATCATCTCCGGCTTTTCTAGAAAATGAAAGCGCTTTTCCAGCATTATTTATTATGACTTTAACTCTGTTGGGATTTTGAAGACTTTCATTAGAGTCAAATTCTTTTATCAGAGTACAGATTTGAATTTGTTTAGTGCGGAGCAATAAGGCCAACTTATTTATCACTTCGGGCTCTATAAATGGCTCGTCACCTTGAATGTTTATAACAGCATTTGGCGTTGTTTTAAATTGCAACGCCGCTTCTAAGCATCTGTCTGTGCCTGAAGGATGAAGTGGAGAAGTCATTACTGCTTTGGCTCCATGATTTATTACATGCTCAAAGATTCGATCATCATCAGTAGCCACTATTACTTCAGACAATTCTGCTTTTCTGGCTTGATTTACCACTCTCATCACCATGGAAACTCCATTTATATCCTCTAGAGGTTTGCCTGGTAGTCTTGTCGAGTTAAACCTAGCAGGGATGATTCCTACAATATTCATGTTATAGATCTAAAGCTAATTGGAGGGTAGTTAATCTAGGGCTTTCTATAGATAAAGGCCTAAGTGCATATTCTCGATTTAAGAGATTATTTACTATTATTGATCCTCTTAGCTTCGGAGTGATTTTATACGCTATTCTGGTATCAAAGACCACGTCTCCATTATTACGTTCCTTCATCCAGCTAGTTATTCCTGTTGGCGTTGCAAGTGGATTATCTATGTCTATGAAAGCGACATCTATATTCTCTGTTTTACTGTTGTATCTGGCGCTTACGCCTACTGATATTTTTTTGTAAGTAGCTTCTGTATCGAATCTAACGAGATGTTTAAATCTGTATTTTAAAATATGCTTTGAATTATCGGAGCTGGTACTATTGTATGAAGCACCCTGTCCGCTTTCAATTTTTGCATATTCATACTCTGGAGATAATGAAATAGGCTCTGTATAAGTATATCCACCCAAAAACTGAATTTCCACAGGGCCAAGTTTTCCTTTCCCTAATCCGGAGATTTCTACTCCTGTAACCTGAGAATCACCCGTATTTAAGGATTTAAACCCTAGATTGTTAATCGGGTTGGAGCCTGTTCCCCAAGGGCCGAAGGTGAATTCTATAAAATTAGTGTACTTCTGCCTAAACACAGCGGCATCAAGATACCCTAAAAATCTACCGATTTTAAACCCTTGTTTTAACCCGATTTCTATGTTTTCACTGGTCTCTGGTTTTAGGTCTAGGTTAGGAAAGATAACTACCTCACCTACAGCAGTAGTAATGAATTTCTCGGCTATTGTAGGGAATCTAAACCCTTGTCCATAGCTAGCTCTAGCAAAAGTCCCTTGGCCTAGCTTATAGCTAACACCAGATCTAAACACGGGCTTACTTTGGTTTTGAGAGTTGATGGTAAAATGCTCATATCGAACTCCTGCAGATAGGTTTAGTCGGTTCCCTACCTTTTTATCTAACTGGAGGTATGTAGCCAGGTTACTAGCTTCATTTTTACCATTCAGGTTTTCACCTGCATATAGCTGAGCTTCGCTGTAGGTAAACATGCTCATCACACCAGCGGTTAGATTAAAATTCTTTATTCCTAAGGAGTCAAGATTTCGTTGATACTGGTACTCAGAATAGTAGAAGTCTGAGTAGTTGTCTTGATTAGCCCCGCCTTCAGGGTTTTCTGCACTTCTCGTATCATTGTCGTTATCTAGGTTATGCCACCTCGTTTTCACACTGTGGGTTTGCCCATTGGGAGTAACGTAGGTGATGAAAGGGTCGAGATTCCCCACCACCTGATTGGTCTTAGTAGCACTTCCATTATAGGGGGCATATAGTCCATTCCCAGTATTTTCCCAGAGAAGAGTAGAAACTGAACTCCCAATAAGCCAATTGGTGTTTACACCATAACTCAACCCAGGAACCTTTTTACTTCTATAGCGGAGATTTAAGTTGGCCCGAGCTCTAGAATTGGCGTCTGCTCGTTGCGGGTCAAAAGGGCTGTAAGCGCGAGTAGTATCAAGGTATGGTCCTTTATAGCTTTCATCTACCAAAAGACTAACGCCTAGAACTACATCTAGATTTCCAAATTGTTTGGAGTGTAAAAAATTAGCTCCAGAAATTAGGGGAGTTCTTTCCCAATATTTGGCTTCTTTGGTTTGAGGATCAGAATAAAAACCATGAAAAAGGGTGAGTTTGGTCTTAGGAGTGGAACGCGGGTAAGCGGTTCTAATATTTATGACTCCGTTTAACGCCCCACTACCATAGAGCACTGAGGCGGCTCCTTTTATTATTTCTATTTGTTCTATATTTTCCACAGCGAAGAAACCCCAGCTTGGTCTTCCTGCATCTCCTGAAACTAAAGGTAAATCATCTACCATAATCATTACTCGACTTCCCGCACCAAAACTAAATCCACTGCCACTTCTGATTTGTGGCTCGCTGTCTACTATGACTACTCCAGGTGCTTGTTGAAGGACATCTTCAATACTAGTAGTGTTCTTATTTTCTATAAGTTTAGGCTGAATTATTTCCATGGAAACGGTAACTTCTTCTAGTTTCTGCTCAAACTTTCCTGCTGAAACTACAGCTACATCTAAAGAATTCATTCGCTCTGAGAGCGCTATAGTGACACTTTTAGTTTCGTTTGCGGCCAGTGAGAAGTTCAATATTTCAGTTTTAAAACCTATAAAAGCAAACTCTCCTGAATGTTTGCCAACAGGTAGTTTTAACGTGAATTCACCCTGTATGTTTGTGGTAGTAACATATACGCTATCAACTATAATAGAAGCACCAATCAAAAGTTCATCCGAATTATCGGAAATAATTTTACCTTTAAGGGCCTGACTATAAACAGCAGAAGCACTGAAAAATAAAAGAAGGATGAAAATGAGTTTTTTCATTTTACTTGTTTTAGTGCTTGTGAAAGCAGTTAGTTTATGGATACAAGGATACTAATTCTAAATTTATTCTTCTAATTCGGTTGAAGCGTTTATTTTAGTCATTGATTTAAAGCTAACTAAATAATTCATTGTATGTCTTTTCTGAACAAACCGCTATTTAGGAATGTAGATAGTTTTTTCTTAGGGTTATTTCGTTTCGTTTTCAGAGCTTTTATGTTGATAGAGATGATTTATTATTTGAAATCAGGTTTTTTAAAAGATTTAGAAATATACTGTAACATAAAGACTGGTTTTAATGGAAAGCCAAAACAGTTGATCATTGACCCTTCGATTGATCTCACGAAAGCCCTTTATTCTCTTTTTGTTGCCAACACTGGGATTATGCCCTTAAAAGAATATTCTAATGAGTAAATTATTAGAAAAAATAGCACTTTCTTTGGTGAAGGGGATTGGGCCTAAAACTGCGAGGAGTTTGGTTTCTGCATTAGGCGGAGTGAGTCAGGTTTTTAGTGCCTCTGACGAACAGTTATTGTCTATTTCTAAGATTAGTAAACCGATAGTAGAGTCTTTAAGAAATCCGTATATTTTTGATAGAGCGGCTCAGGAAATAAGCTTTATGGAAAGGAGTAACGTGACTCCTCTTTTTTATTTAGACTCTGATTATCCGAAGAGGCTGGAGTTTTGTGAAGACGCTCCTATTTTATTATACGCTAAAGGGAACTTAAATTTCAATAACAGGAAAGTAATTGCAGTAGTTGGAACGAGGAGTAGTACGGCTTACGGAAGAGATATGTGTGAAAGAATCATCTGTGATCTGTCTAAGTACGATCCTTTAATAGTAAGCGGGCTTGCTATAGGGATAGATGGCGCGGCACATAAAGCGGCAGTAGATAATAATCTTCAAACAGTAGGTGTTTTAGCACATGGTGTGGATAGTATCTACCCTCAATCGAGCAGGGCTATAGCTGCTAGAATGCTGAGTAATGGGGGTATTATTTCTGAGTTCGTGAGTGGAACAGTGCCTATTAGAGAAAACTTCCCTAAGAGAAATAGAATTATAGCAGGAATGTGTGACGCGCTTATAATAGTAGAGAGCAAAAAGAGAGGAGGGTCTATTATTTCTGCTGAACTAGCTTATGGTTATCATAGAGAAGTTTTTGCTGTTCCAGGTAAGGCGAGTGACCTACTCAGTGAAGGCTGTAATGATTTAATTAAATATCAAAAGGCTGTAATGATTACTGCTGGAAAAGATGTAGCTAGAGAAATGAACTGGTCTACCCCATCTGCTAAACAGAAACAACGCGAGTTGTTTCCTGATTTAAATGTGAATGAAAAAATGATACTAGAGGCCATAAGGAGTAACTCTGGACTAGCCATAGATGAAATGGGGGCTAAAACTGGACTTAACTCAAGTGAACTAGCTCAAATACTACTTCAGCTAGAATTTAATGGACTGGTAAGAGTTCTTCCGGGAAAAATATACGAATCTGCTTAATTTAACTAAGGTCTATCATACTAATCATAGATTTTATAAAACCCATCACCATACTCAGGTGCAGCAGGTTTTATTTTAAACCCATTCTGAATAAGGGAAATAGTCATTATAAAACTAGATGTAAGAATCACGAAAAGGAGGATTCCACTATCAAATGCTACAGATGTATATTCCTCTGGAATAGAGAAAAACAATAGAATAGTAATTAATCCTCTAGGTGCTATGTATAGAAGTGGAAAAACATCTTTCTTCTTAAACACAGCTAGAAGGACAAGTCTCACAACATAAAGGATGATAGCGACTACTAAGCTATACATTACGACACTTAAACTTACCAATGAACCCAGAACAATTTTTAAACCAAAAATGACAAAGAAAAAGGTTCTTAATACAAATGCAGACTCCAGTGTAATCACATGAAAATCATGAAGGACATCCTTCAGAATATCAGTATTAGCGAACCGAGATAGTCTTCCTCTAAAGAAGAGTTTTGTGTTATTAAGCATCAATCCGAAGAACAGGATAAGAACCAAAGAAGACAGCCCAGATTTTTTCCCAATTGCATATAAAAGAAGAAGAACCGCTATAAGCAGGAATAACTTTAGTTGAGATTTAATCCGTTGGATTAAAATAATAAGACCAAAACTAGCTAACAGACTAAGTAAGACAGTAAGGGCCACTTTAAGTGAAACATCGAGGGCTATTTGTTCAGCAGATTCTGTAGAGGCGTTACCTATTAAAAAATAGAAAAGCATAATACCTAGGATGTCAGAAAAAGTACTCTCATAAACCATAAATTCTTTTTGTTCAATTGCAAGACCACCAACACTCGGAATAATAATAGCGCTGCTCATAATAGCCAAAGGCACGGCATACAAAAATGATCTAAACATATCTAGTCCTAATATTCCGTTAAAGAAAAGAGCGATTAAATATGCAGAGCCTATTAGGCCCAATAAAGCTACCACAAGTGACTTCCAGATCGTAGGCCACTTTTTCTTGGTGAGTTCTAAATCAAGCGCAGCTTCAAGTACTATGAGAATAACCCCTACAGTGCCTAGCACTTCTAGCTCGGTTTGTAAATATGGAATAGCATAACCGAAAAATTTAGCTGCTTGTTGAATTCCTATCCCCAGACCTATAAGCATTACGACGCTTGGAATATTGGTCTTGTTAGCTAGAATATTGAACAGGTAAGAGATAATTATTATAGAACTAAACCCCATCACGAGCACGTATGGATCGCTCAACTCAAAACATAAATAGGAGGGGAATAAAGAGAGCATAATTTTTTTAATTAGGTTTATTTAGAAAGAATAGTGAGCTCAGCACTACATTCTGCCAGCATTCTGTTAATAGCCGAGAAGAGCGCATCATTAGCTATAGCGTAAATGTCCAACTCTTCTTCTGCGAAAGTACTAAAAGCCGCATTTCCATAAAGTCTTTTTCCTTGAGAATTATAAAGTGTGAAGTGAAGCTTTAGAGTACGTTCCCCTGATCCGAAATTAGCATCTGTAGGCTGAGGCTTATTAATATCTAACTCATTAATAAAAAGAAGATAGTCAAAGTCGGAATCAGCTAAAACCTGACCAAAAACCCATCCAGTGTCTACTTTAGTGTTCATAAACCTAGATTTTCCATCGTAGAATTCTTTGAGTTCTCCATTCTCTAAATACGCTCCCCTCGCACTATATTTTTCCTCGGTTGCCTCCTGAAGTTTGTTCCATATCTTCTGAACTCTAGTCTCTTCAACTTTGGACCGGACTGTTATTAGGTCATAATCGAACCCTTGAGCGATTTGAATTTTGTGTGTGATAGAATCTAAAGAATTAGCGTGAGTTATTCGCCAATTTTCGGCACCGTTTAAGGCCACCATATCACTTATGTAGCCTTTAAAAAACGACCTTACTTCACGGAAGTCCATGTCGTTATATCTTCCTATTTCATGGATAACGTTAGACAAAAACATTTTATCCATCATAGGAACTAAAAGCACTTCTTTTTGGGCCTCTGAAGAATAAGAAATCTCATTTCTATCTCCGGTAGTTTCGTCCTGTGCTAATGTTTTTAGGGTTGTAACGCTGAGAAACAACACGAGAATACTAATCCATTTATACATAAAGCTAAGCTAGCTGAAAATGATAGAACCAATTAGAGCTAGAAGTAGATAGAATTAAGATCCAAATGTTAATTGTAAAACGGTAACTTAACCGCTAATCCACTTCCAAATATCATTTCCATTAGCATAGAGAACTAGCGTTAATAACAGAAGCATTCCCAGCATTTGAGCTATCTCCATAAATTTTTGTGGAGGAGTTTTCCCTGTAATAATCTCATAAAGTAGAAACATAACGTGTCCACCGTCCAGCGCAGGAATAGGGAGGATATTCATAAAGGCTAAGATCAACGATAAAAATGCTGTAGCCACCCAGAACCCTTCCCAATCCCATCCAGGGTTGAACATTCCGCCTATTGCGCCAAACCCTCCCATCTGCTTAACCCCAGCAGAAGAAAAGATAAATCGAATAGAAACTACGTAATCCGTTAACTTCTCAACGCCTAAGTTATATCCCGCACCAAAACTTTCTACGAATGAATAATCAATATGTTCAATTCCCAGGATCTCCATAGATGAGCGAGGCCTGAACCCCAATTTCCCGAGAGTATCTACTCGAGCAGACACATCTTTAGAAGCACCATTTCTTATAATTGTCAGCTTTACGTTTTCTCCTTTTACTGTTTGAAGTAAATCAGCCAACATATCGAAGTATGGAGTTGGAATGCCATTTACAGCTGTGAGCTGGTCATCTTGTAGGATGTCAAATTCTTTTAATGGACTATCTGCAGCTATAGTGTCTATGAATATAGGAATCCTTGGAGCGATCAATACTATCTTACCCGTATTTAGCATTTGTTGTCCCAGGTCATCAGGCATTACCGCTTTTCTTGCTACTCCATCTCTTTCATAACCTACTTCTTTAATACCATTTAGAAACAGCGATTTATTAATTTTTTCGGCGGAGCTAGGAGTGATTCCGTCCAACGTTAAAATATTGTCTCCATCCTGCAGGCCATATTCATAAAGCATACTGTCTACGGCAAAACCGTTTACGGCATTCTTTACTGGCAGTATAGTCTGGCCCCACACACCCATAACCATCATGTAAATTAAAAAGCCTAACACGAGATTTACGGTTACTCCACCTAGCATTATAATTAACCTCTGCCAAGCTGGTTTAGACCTAAATTCCCAAGGCTGAGGCTCTGAGTTCAATTGTCCTTTATCCATACTCTCATCGATCATTCCGGAGATTTTCACATATCCACCAAGAGGTAACCAGCCTATTCCATATTCTGTATCTCCTTTTTTAAACTTAAAAAGAGCAAACCCAGCATCGAAAAACAAGTAGAATTTTTCTACTCTAGTCTTAAACCATCTAGCAGGCAGAAAATGACCAGCTTCATGTAATACGACTAAAATAGAAAGGCTTAAGAGTAATTGTAACGCTTGATTGAGCATGAAATGTCTGATTTAGAAACAGCAAATGTATGAAGCACAGAAGAAGTTAAGTTCAAATAATTCATAACATTATCAGCACAGTGCAATGGGCTTGTATTTTTATTAGAAATTTGTGTAGTGCAATTTATGTTTATTCATCACCGTTTTCCGTTACATGGCAAAGTCTGCGAAGAAAAAAAATAGACCCAAGAAAGCTCTAACGACTCAGAGAGACAGGAAGTACAAGCGATTAACCTGGTTAATCGCATTAAGTCCCATTTTAGGGTTGGCGGCACTTTTTATAAATGCTTCTTTCGCTGATTTACCGAAAGTAGCAGATTTAGCTAACCCCGAGACTAAACTAGCTACACAGATTTTCACATCAGATGGGGAGGTTTTGGGAAAGTACTTCTCCCAGAACAGAACAGACCTCTCGTTTGATGATTTACCTCAAGATATTATCAATGCCTTAGTATCCACAGAAGATGAACGATTTTTTGGGCATAGCGGGGTAGATTTTTATAGTACAGCAAGAGCTATTTTACTTGCTGGCGCAAGAGGCGGCGGGAGCACTATAACTCAGCAGCTAGCTAAACTTCAGTTTACTAAGAAGAAAGATGTAAGCACGATACTGCCGTACTATCTCTATCGACTACTCGTAGAGAAGCCCGGAGAATACATAGTAGCTTCTAGGCTAGAGAAAACTTACACTAAAGAAGAAATACTTACGCTTTATTTTAATGAATATGACTTCCTCAATCAGGCAGTTGGACTTAAGTCAGCAGCCAAAATTTATTTCGATAAAAGCGTAGACGAGTTAAAAATTGAGGAATGCGCTATGCTTGTTGGAATGTTTAAAAACTCCTCTTATTATAACCCGCTAAGAAGAGACTCGCTGGTTCACCATAGAAGAAATGTAGTGCTTAGCCAGATGGTGAGAAATTTATTTCTGACTAAAAATGAGTTTGACTCATTGAAAGTGCTTCCCCTAGGATTAAACTACCAGAAAATAAGTCATGATGAAGGGAGCGCCCAATACTTTAGAGAAGAGCTAAGAAAGAAAGTGAAAAACATCATTAATGAAAAAAATGATGACGATGAGTACGTTCGTTTAAAAAATGATGGGACCAAGTTTGACATATATAGCGATGGCTTGAGGATATATACTACTATCGACAGCAGAATGCAGAATTATGCAGAATGGGCCGTTCAGGAGCATTTACAGAAAGAACTGCAAGCCGCCTTTAAAAAAGAGTTGAACTGGCTTAAAAAGGATAATTACCCGTTCTATAACGGGATCTCTGAAAAGAACAGAGAGAAGCTTATGAAACGGGCGAAAAAAAAGTCTCCTAGATGGAGAACGCTGCACGGAAAAGAATGTCCTAACTGTGGAGGAACTGGGCATATTAGCCTAACCTCTGTTAATGGTTTAGACTCATTCTTCTGCGCAGGTTTTGGCTGTGGAAAACAATGGCCAAAGCTAGATGAAAAGCAGATGGAGGTAATATGGGATACCCCTACTAAAACGAAGGTGTTCACTTTTGCAGGAATACGGGATACGGTAATGACCCCTTTAGATTCAGTGAAGCATCATCTAGCTATTTTAAATGCGGGAATGGTGGCTATGGATCCTGCCAATGGTCAGATAAAAGCATGGGTAGGAGGTGTGAATTATAAGTACTTTAAATATGACCATGCAGGACAAGCTAAAAGACAAGTAGGATCCACGTTTAAGCCGTTTGTTTATGCTAACTCTATGAGAAGCGGAATGCATCCATGTGAAGAAATCCCGAACGTAATCACTTGTGTAGAAGCTGGGGCTGGTCAAAAGCCATGGTGTCCTAAAAATTCAGGTGGGGGGTATGGAGATATGGTTTCACTGTCTGACGGGCTTACGAATTCTATGAATACCATTACTGCCTACCAAATAAAAAGATTCGGAACTGAGGCTGTAGTGAAGCTTGCACATAAAATGGGGATAGTAAATGATATCCCTAATGTCCCCTCTATAGGTTTGGGAACAGTAGAGCTTACCGTGAAAGAGATGTGTTCGAGCCTTTCTACTTTCGCTAATCAAGGAGTGTACATCGAACCGATATTTATAACTCACATAGAAGATAAGAACGGAAATATCATTTATGAATCTGATCAAAGAACCCGTCAGGCTATTGACCCAAAGACCGCCTATCTCACACTTAATATGATGAAAAGGGTAATTAAAGAGGGAACTTCAATGAGGCTCGGGTTCTCAAAACCTTATGGCGGAATCGACTTTCCTTTAGCTGGAAAAACGGGAACTACCGATGATAACGGTGACGGTTGGTTTGTGGGGTTAACGCCTAATATTTCAGCGGCTGTTTGGGTTGGCGCTAGCAACCGCGCAATCAGATTTAGAACTACACGAAGCGGGCAAGGAGCTAATACAGGGTTGCCTATTTTTGGTTACTTCATAAATAAAGTTTATCAAGATACAACCATAGATATAAATAGAGGGGACTTCAAAAAGCCAGATATCGACCTAGATAGCTATTTAGATTGTGAAGAATATTATGACATTCAGAATAATTCAGGAGGGTTTGATAATGATGACTTATTTGGTGGTGGTGTAGATGATTTTTAACAGAATCCATAATAGAATTACAACATGGCAATAAATAAACAAGTAGCTAACGTAGAGGAGGCCTGTAAGGGAGTAAGGAGTGGAATGACACTTATGCTTGGAGGCTTTGGATTATGTGGAATACCAGAAAATAGTATAGCCGAGTTAGTAAAAACTGGAGTAAATGAGTTAACCTGTATTTCCAATAATGCTGGAGTTGATGATTTTGGACTCGGGTTATTATTACAAGGCAAACAAATCAAAAAGATGATTTCTTCTTATGTAGGAGAAAACGATGAATTTGAACGCCAAATGCTTTCTGGAGAATTAGAAGTAGATCTTATTCCTCAAGGCTCGTTAGCAGAAAGATGTAGAGCTGGAGGAGCAGGAATACCAGCTTTTTTCACGCCAGCAGGTTACGGTACAGAGGTCCAAGGAAGGAAAGAGGTGAGAATGTTCAAAGGGAAACCACACATTTTAGAAACTGCCTTGGAAGCTGATTTTGCTATAGTAAAAGCATGGAAAGGGGACTCTTCTGGTAATTTAATTTTTAAAGCTACCGCGAAGAACTTTAATCCTTTGATGGCTATGGCTGGTAAAACAACCATCGCTGAGGTAGAAGAACTAGTTCCAATGGGCGAGCTAGACCCGAATGAGATTCATACACCAGGAATCTTTGTCCAAAGAATTTTCCAGGGAGAGAAATACGAAAAAAGAATAGAACAAAGAACCACTCAACCTAAAGTTTAATTACTGATAGATATGTTGGATAAAAACGGAATTGCGAAGCGAATAGCCCAAGAGTTACAGCATGGGTATTACGTAAATTTAGGAATAGGAATTCCTACTCTAGTAGCTAACTTTATTCCAGAAGGAATAGAGGTTGAGTTTCAATCAGAGAACGGAATTTTAGGAATGGGGGCATTTCCAGAAGAAGGAGATGAAGATGCAGATTTAATAAATGCAGGTAAGCAGACCATTACCGCTATGCCTGGATCGGCTTATTTTGATTCTGCTACTAGTTTTGCCATGATTAGAGGCAGACATGTGCAGTTAACTGTTTTGGGAGCTATGGAAATAGCTCAGAATGGAGACATAGCCAACTGGAAAATCCCAGGAAGAATGGTGAAAGGAATGGGCGGAGCTATGGATTTAGTAGCATCTGCAGAAAACATCATCGTAGCCATGATGCATACAAATAAGCGGGGAGAATCTAAACTTTTAGAGAAGTGTTCTCTTCCCTTAACAGGAGTAGGTTGCGTAAAAAAAGTAGTGACTAACTTAGCAGTTATGGAGATCAAAGATAACGGGTTTTACTTGGTAGAAAGAGCGCCAGGAGTAAGCATAGATGAAATAGTAGAGGCTACAGACGGAAGATTAATAGTACCAGGAGATAATATTCCAGAGATGGATATTTAAGAGCAGCCTAATCAGTCATCGAAAGGGGGTGTATTATTGAACTATGAAACAGAAATAGTAACACTCACGTCACGCACATTTCCATTAATAGGGGGGTTCAATTTTTTCACAGTAACCACCGCTTTTTCTAAAGTAGGAAGTTCGATTTTCATCCGCTTACCTATCCGCCAAGCCACCTGTTCAATAAGCTTACTTCTAATAGCCATTTCCTCCTCCACTATTCTGTTCACTACTACGTAATCTATTGTCTTAGTAAGATCATCGTTCTCAGCGGCTTCTTGGAAATTAGTGTGCATTTCCACATCTACTTCATAAGTCCCACCTATAAGCTCCTCTTCATGAAGACATCCATGATTAGCATATAGTTTGATTTGATTCAGCTTTATAACTCCCATTAGAGTGCAGCTTTAAGCGAAGCAATGCTCCCAAGATTATTCTTCATTCTCTGCAGACATTCCTCTTTTCCAAGAAAAGCCATGATTTCAAATAAATCTGGCCCACCACCTAGCCCACTCAAAAGTAACCTTAAAGCAGGGCCTATTTGACCAAACCCCAACTCTTTGACTTCCATAAACGCAGTAAATGTTTCTTTAGCAGTTGCAGCATTGAAATCTGTAATTTCTCCGAAATCAGCGGCTAGTTGAGTCATCAAATCCCCACTTTGCTCTTTCCATTTTTTCTTCACTGTCTTTTCATCAAAGGACACAGGGGAATTAAACAAGTATTCAACGTCTAAAAATTCATGAATAAAAGAAACTCGCTCTTTTAATAAGTGAACTATTCCAGCCAATTGATCATTAGAAACATCATGAGTAAGATCTTCTTTCAGAGGGTTAAGAAGAGAGCACAGCGTCTCGTTGTCCATAGCTCTGAGCCAGTTCTCATTGAACCATTTAGCTTTCTCAGGGTCGAATCTAGCGCCTGATTTTACCACGCGGGGCAGAGAAAAAGCGTGTATCATTTCTTCATGCGGAAAAATCTCTTGTTCTGTTCCAGGGTTCCATCCTAGCATGAGCAGCATATTTATGAAAGCTTCGGGTAAATAGCCCTCTTCTTTATAGCCTGCATACGTTTCACTTTCTGTTTTGTCATACCATTCTAAAGGAAACACAGGGAAGCCAAATTTAGCGCCATCTCTCTTACTTAATTTTCCATTACCAGTAGGCTTAAGAATCAGAGGAAGGTGAGCGAATTTAGGGGCGTCCCAGCCAAAAGCTCTATAAAGTAGAAGGTGTAATGGAGCAGAAGGGAGCCATTCTTCACCTCTAATCACATGAGTAATTTCCATCAAATGATCATCAACGATGTTGGCAAGGTGATAAGTAGGCATCCCATCCGATTTGAAAATCACTTTATCATCCAATAAATTAGACTGGAAGCTTACTTCATTTCTGATTTCATCAGTAAAAGTAATAGTCTCGTTTTCAGGAGTTTTAAATCGAATCACATAAGGCGCGTCCGTAGCGAATTTTGCACTCATCTCCTCCTCTTTCATACTCAGAGAGTTATTCATCTCCTCTCTAGTTCCTATACCATACTTCCAATCTCCTTTTTCAGAAGACTTTCTTCTGGTACTTAACTCCTCAGCCGTATCCCATGCGTAATATGCATTTCCGGAATCTATTAATTGGTCGGCATATTTAACATACATTTCTTTTCTTTCCGACTGTCTGTATGGCCCATGTTTACCTCCTGTCCTAGGTCCTTCTGAGGGCATTATCCCGCACCATTTCAGTGCAGAAACAATGTACTCTTCTGCTTCTTCTACATAACGAGCTTGGTCAGTGTCCTCTATTCTAAGAATAAAAGTTCCACCATGTTTTTTAGCGAATAGATAGTTGTAAAGAGCTGTTCTCACACCGCCCATATGAAGAGGCCCAGTAGGGCTAGGCGCGAATCTCACACGTGGTTTTAAATCAGACATGGTATAAATATTTTTTCTGGCTGCAAAGTTAGTGAACTACAAAGGTTTTCCTTGTGCCAGAAAAGGAAGAAAAATCAAGCAAATTAATAAGAACAGTGAAGGATTAATTTTTGATGGAATAAACAAACAAATAAAAAAAGCCCTCTTAAAAGAGGGCTTTACTGTTGTCCCACAAGGACTCGAACCTTGAATGCCTGTACCAAAAACAGAAGTGTTACCATTACACCATGGGACAATCTTCTTTCATTTCTGAAAGCGGGTGCAAATTTAATAAATTTCTATCTTAGATTTGACGGAAAATCTAGAGATTTTAGTTCAAAATGAACTTTTTCTCTTAAACCTCTTCCAATTGAAAGAAATTCTTAATTATATAAATGGCCGTTTTCAGCCTGCAGCGTCAGGAAACACTATGGATAATATAAAACCATCTACTGGAGAAATCTATGGGACTATTCCCGAATCTGGAGTAGAAGATATAGCTCAAGCAGTAAATTCTGCTGAAAAAGCTTTCCCTTTATGGAAATCTACCCCTAAAGAAAAACGCTCAGCCATTCTTTTTCGCTTAGCGGATTTAATAAAAGAGAATCTAGATGAGCTTGCTATGGCAGAAGCCATCGATAACGGGAAACCGGTTTCATTGGCTAAAGCGGTGGACATCCCTAGAGCAGAAGCTAATATTCGTTTCTATGCCAATGCCATTACTCAGTTTAGCTCTGAAGCTCACCATATGGAAATAGGAGCGATTAACTACACGCTGAGGAAACCAATAGGGATAGTAGGATGCATTTCACCATGGAATTTGCCCTTGTACTTATTTACGTGGAAAATAGCTCCAGCGCTAGCAGCAGGGAATTGTGTGATAGCCAAGCCATCAGAGGTGACTCCTATGACTGCATATCTCTTAAGTAAGCTAGCCAAAGAGGCTGGCTTGCCAGACGGAGTTCTGAATGTAATTCACGGAACAGGCCCTTCTGCTGGAGACGCTATTATTTCTCACCCTAAGATTAAAGCGATATCTTTCACAGGAGGAACTAAGACAGGACAATATATAGCCGCTAAGGCCGCTCCAGAGTTCAAAAAACTCTCTCTGGAGTTAGGGGGTAAAAATCCGAGTATTATTTTCGCTGATTGTGATTTTGATACTATGCTGGACACAACTGTCCGAAGCAGTTTTGCTAATCAAGGACAAATCTGTCTTTGTGGAAGCAGAATTTTCGTAGAGGAGCCTATCTATGAAAAATTCAGAGAGGCATTCTTAGAAAAAGTGTCAAAAATGCGTGTTGGTAATCCAGAACTTCCCGAAACTAAAATGGGCGCAGTAGTATCTGAGCAGCACATGAATAAAGTGTTGGAGTTTGTGGACCTAGCGAAAGAAGAAGGAGGAACAGTATTAACTGGAGGAGTGCAAGTAAAACTAAAAGGAGCGTTGCAAGGCGGATTTTACATACAACCGGCTATCATAGAGGGGTTATCTTTTGATTGTAGAACAAATCAAGAGGAGATTTTTGGGCCTGTGGTGACTATAATGCCTTTCAAAACAGAGAAAGAAGTCTTGAGGTATGCCAATAGCACCAAGTATGGTTTGTCTGCCACAATTTGGACTGAGAATCTTTCTAGAGCTCACCGGATGGCGGAGCAGATAGAATCTGGAATAGTTTGGATAAATTGCTGGTTGCTCAGAGATTTAAGAACACCATTTGGAGGAGTAAAAAACTCTGGCGTTGGAAGAGAGGGCGGTTTTGAAGCGCTTAGATTTTTCACCGAACCTCAAAATGTCTGTGTGAAGTATTAAAGCGCTTACTTCTAAATCAGCATCAGCAACAGAATCCTTATGGCCGTTGGTAAAAAGCCACCCAAATTTAGCAGTACACAAACCTATCAGAAAAAATCATATCGGTTAATTAAATTTTTCTAGAAGAGGAATTTGAAATAATAGGTTTTCGTATCCCAAATAATTACTATTATTATCCCAGTATAATCTATTTGAAACCTTTGCATAAAAGTCTTCAATTTGAAAATCAAAATATACTTGCAAATCAAATTTCGAAATCTCTTTAAAGTCTGAAGTGCGATAAACAGATAATATCTGGTTAACTAAAACAGCAATATATTTTCTATTAGGACTAATTCTGTAGGTAAGTAAGTTGATTTCTTTTGGATTATTAGCCTGAGCAAGAAGGTCTACCTCAGCAATCTCATTATTGTCTTTACTAATCTTGAGTAAAAAGCTACTATAACGACTCTTGCTTTTATCAATATTAAGTTTATAGTCTGATTTAATGGAAAACAATCCACTCGAATCCCAGTATCGAATACAGCCATTAAATTTTTCAAACAACTCACTTCCTATTTTCTCGTCAACGATGAATTTTTCATGCCCATCACAGTAGGGTAGATTCGCATTTAAGACTAATCCATACTCTCCGAGGTAAAGGCCTATCCCGTCACTACCATCCCTATAATCGCTTTTCTTAGGACAACAATTAATTAATTTGTCATAAAGATACCAGCTCTGCATTTGTGAAAAGTCTGCTTGATAACCCAGTTTATTAATTCTTTTAACTTGGAATTTATCCGAATAATCAAAGTAATTATTGAGACCTCCAGCGGCAATATGATATGAGTAAATCTCACTATTAAATTCTTGGTGTCTTTTTTCATCTCTGTATTTGTTATTCGCAAATGAAAGATTGTCCATTACTTCAAAGGAATATTCAGGTACAATCGAACTGAAAATTGCAGAGTCTTTAAATATTAATTCAACAAAAAATGGGGTGCACTTTTTTCTTAAAGGTGAGAGGGCTGAATAAATTATCCAATAAGACCCTAGGTTATCCTCAGTAGTTAATTGTTCAGCATCTTTTTTATTAACTGAAATATTTATGGGTATATGTGTTTCTCCAAAGCTTAGAGATACAAAATATTGCTCCTCTTGTAATGAATAATTACTACTGTTGAACATAGAAAGATTTTGTAAGGTATCTACTTTTATATTTTCTGTTTGGCTAATATAGAATCTCTCTTGATGAAGACTTAATTCTTTCTTTAGTGTTTCTGCTTTAGCAACAAATAATTCATAAATATCTTTGTATCCCTGAAAATCACTTTTCGACATTATTAACGAATCACTTGCGTTTTCTATCTTTGCAGAAACTATAGCCATCTCTCTTTGAGTTTGTTCAAATATTTTAGAATTGACATGTTCTATTGAACGCGTATCAAACTCATAAATATGCGGAAGCCCAGCGCTGAAATAAAGTTTATGACTAGACTCTGATTTTAAAAGGTTCCAACTTTCAGAACGACCATACTCGGACATCCTAAATACTTTGTTTTTTTCAGGTTTCACTTTTATCTCATCGAGTAGGGGTTTTTTATTAATTATTCTTTCTATTTCATCAATATTCAATCTTATTGTATAGTGGTTAATACCTATACCATTTTTTTTAATAAGGATATCTAATGTTTTGTTTTTAAAAGATATTACTGGAAATGGATTCCCAACAGGGGGCCTCAAATCAAAACCCCCAATCTTAGGGTCTAAATTGAGCTTCCCTTGAATTATGGCTTTTCCATTTTCATTTACTGACATCCAACAAAATTCATCACCCCTCCAAGCATCTTGGAGTAAAATTTCGTAAGATTCTCCGTCTAGTAATTCTCGATCAACAAAAATTTCTCTATCATAAGTTGAACCCTGAAACAACGCTAATAAACTGCTTAGTTTTTTTATGTGGGATTCATTTGAAGAATTCCAACCATTCACCGCTCCAAAAATCCAATTATTTTTATATCCTCTTTCACTTTCTGTAACCATCCAATTTTCAGGTATAATTAAGTGATTTTCATGTTTTAATGAATTTAAATTAATGATACTGTGTGCGATTAACTCTTTTGAAAGTATTTTACTCGATCCTAAAAGAACCTGATCATTATCATATAAAACGATAAATTGCCCAAATTTTCTAAATCCATTATACTTAGAAAAATCCATATCATTTATTGCGCTGACATACTTGTTGTTTATAAATTCAAATAACCCATTATCTCTTATTACATAAACCTTGTTAATATAAAAGAAAACTTTTTCTTGCGCTCCAAAAACATGAGTCACCTCACCGTTTATTAGTGATACCAAAGATTTTTTTTGCTCACCTCCTTCAGAGATATCGATTAAACATCGATTTCCACTTGAGTTAATAGATGTATTCCTAAAATTCTTCCAACTTATTGTTTTGTCTTGCCCTGGCGCCGTGGGGAATGTATACGTAACCTTATTAAGGCCTTTATTGATATCAAGGACCTTTAAATTATCTTTAATATAGCTTCCGATATTTATATCTGTAAGCGTTTGATTTATTAAAGAATGCTGAGAGCTTAAATTACCTTGTCCAAAAACAACAGTTGAAGCTGAAAGAAAAGTTAAAAGTATCGTGTGAAAAGTCTTAATATGCTGTCCATTCATAAGGGGCATTTTTTTAGTAAAAACAAAAATACAACTAGCAATTATATTATAATTTACTTCGGGATATTCTTTTTTAACATTTATCTGATGTTTTGTTATTGCTGAAAGAAACTTGTTTCAAGGCTTTTGGGGATTTATTTAAATGATAAAACCAATCTAAAGCAAATATTCTTTAGGATTTCCTGTTAAAAGAGTCAAAATGGGGAAATATGTCTAACACTTTTCTGTGCATAACGCTCGCAGTAATTCCTTAAAGCCATGGACTTATTGGTGAGATTTGTACCAATAAATATACTTACTATGAGAAAAACATACGGTTACACTGCCATGCTGATTTTGGGTTTAATGTTTATTTTCCAGTCATGCGTACCGAATAGAAAATATCAGGAGTTATCTACCGAAAAAACTACTATAGAGACAGATAACGTCACACTTCGAGAGAATAACGAGACAATGACTACTCAGATCAATGAGACTAAGGCTGAAAATGAAATAATGAATGAGAAGTTAGAAGGATTGAAGTCTGACACGACAATTTTGGGAACGTCACTCAGACATATGACTGGTCAGTATAATAAAATAAATGAGTTAAATGATATTATGTCTGCTAAAAG
>DDEI01000031.1 GCA_002336675.1 Flavobacteriales bacterium UBA1958
ACTTGAATATAGAGGCTATGACAGCTCAGGAGTAGCCCTGCTTAATGATCAAGGTCTAAAGCTTTACAAGCGAAAAGGAAAGGTTAGCGATTTAGAAGAGTTTACAGAATCAAAAGACAAGTCAGGTTTTATTGGTATAGGTCACACAAGATGGGCGACCCACGGTGAGCCCAATGATTTAAACGCCCACCCCCATGTTAGCGGAGATGGTAAACTGGCATTAATTCATAACGGTATTATTGAGAATTATGCCTCTCTAAAAGAAGAGCTAAGCAATAGAGGGCATGTTTTTCATAGTGACACGGATACCGAAGTGTTAGTTCATCTTATTGAGGATGTAGTTAAGAACACGGATTTAAACCTTTTTGATTCTGTTAGAGTCGCTCTAAACGAGGTGATAGGAGCCTACGCGATAGTAGTTCTTGATAAAGAAAATGATGAGGAGCTAATCGTGGCCAAAAAAAGTAGTCCTCTTGTAGTAGGGATTGGAGAACCAGGAGAATTTTTTATCGCTAGCGATGCTACACCCATTATAGAGTACACTAAGAACGTGGTCTATTTAGAAGATGAGGAAATAGCGTTGGTGAACAGAAAGGGCGGCTTGAAAATAGTTAATATCCAAAACCAACCTGTTACTCCATACATACAAGAGTTAGAATTACAGTTGGAAGCCCTAGAAAAGGGGGGGTATGATCATTTTATGCTCAAGGAGATATACGAGCAGCCAAGATCTATTACAGATTGTTTCAGAGGAAGAATGAATTTAAATAAAGGACTTATAAAAATGTCTGGAATTGATTCATACGAAGGAAAGTGGAAAAATGCCAAAAGAATTATAATAGTGGCCTGTGGAACTTCGTGGCACGCAGGATTAGTAGCTGAATATCTTTTCGAAGATTTAGCAAGAATTCCAGTAGAAGTAGAGTACGCTTCGGAGTTTAGATACAGAAATCCGATTATAAACGAGGATGATATCGTAATAGCTATTAGTCAGAGTGGAGAGACAGCAGACACGTTAGCAGCGATTAAGTTAGCCAAAGAGAAAGGAGCACATATTTTTGGAGTGTGTAATGTAGTAGGCTCTACCATAAGCAGAGAAACCCATAGTGGCGCCTATACTCACGCGGGACCAGAAATTGGAGTAGCTTCTACAAAAGCCTTTACGGCTCAGGTAACAGTTCTTACCCTTATGGCTCTGAGTGTAGCAAGGAAAAAGGGAGCTATAAGCGATGAGAAATATCACCGTTTAATGGCTGAGCTGAGTACTATTCCAGATAGAGTAGAACAGGTTCTTCAAACAAATGATAAAATTGAAGTGATAGCAGAAATTTACAAAGATGCGACTAATGCCCTTTATTTAGGACGAGGATATAGTTTTCCTGTGGCTTTAGAAGGAGCTTTAAAGCTCAAGGAAATAAGTTATATCCACGCTGAAGGTTATCCTGCGGCAGAAATGAAACACGGGCCTATAGCTCTAATAGACGAAGAAATGCCTGTTTTTGTGATAGCGACTAAAGGGCCGAGTTATGAAAAAGTAGTGAGTAATATTCAGGAAGTTAAAGCTAGAAAAGGAAAAGTAGTAGCTATTATTACAGAAGGAGATAAAGACGTAAAAGGCATGGCTGATCATTACATAGAGATCCCTAATTGCGATGAGGTGCTTATGCCATTGGTCTCCACCGTTCCTCTCCAACTTCTTTCTTACCACATCGCTTTAATGAGAGGCTGTAATGTAGATCAGCCTAGAAATTTAGCTAAATCCGTAACTGTAGAGTAAAGGAATATTTTGGGTTGACCCCTCATTAATCGCACCCCTCAAAAGAGTCTACGAATTTAATTGTAAAATCTTCAAAAGAGTCTACGAATTTAATTTTGTAATCCTCAAAAGAATCAACAATCTCCCATTGTCCTTCTTGACTGGAGAAAGAATTAACTTGTTTGATTTTTACATCCTCAAAAGAATCAACAATCTTAACCTTGTAATCCTCAAAAGAATCAACGATCTTAATTTTACCAAAAACCTGGCATTGACTCATCCCCAAGAAAGGAATAAAACCAAATAATATTATAAATAGTATTTTATTTTTCATTCTCTATTTCCCATTCTACGGTATACTCATCTGTATTATGATCCCAGACAACTTTAATGTCCCAGGTTTGAGTCATATCCTCATATTCTGTCATTAAAATACCGGAATACACATTGTCTGATTCCTGAACCAGAGTGTAATCTTTAACTGTGATATTTGAACTACTTATGTCTAAGGTTTCTGAAATAGATTCAATTATTGTTCCTTGTGATTCAGATTTAATTTCTTGTGTTGTGTAGCCCCCACAACTTAGAAGTACAATAGAAAAAATTAGAATAAAATTTATGCTCTTCATCTTATAAAAGATTTAGTGTTTAAATATACAAAAATTAGCCTTAGAATAAAATTTATAAGGAGTTAAACAGGAAAGGATTTAGAACACCAACTAAGAAGAATTTGGATAAATCTAAACTTTCATCATATATAAAAGGCATGATAATTAATGTGGTAAATTATTTGAGTGTGCCGATAACCCTATAGTAAGAATAATCCATTACCGTCGATTAGCTATTGGATAGTGCACAAGTAAATTCACACAATATTACCTCCCTTTTAGCTGTCTAAGAGGGGTTTTTGTTTCCTCTCTTTTTTCTTAAAGTAGGCGTTTAAAAACAAGGTAGAAATAATGAGTAAAGCTCCCACATAAAATTGAGGGGACATGTGCTCATCTTCTTTAAATAGCAGTAAAGCGATTATAATACTATAGATAGGCTCCAGATTTATCGTTAAAGAAACTGTAAAAGGAGAAAGCACTTTCATCACAGCCACACTGGCTATAAAAGCAAATGAGGTGGCGAGTAGACCAAGTAAGCAAAGCCAGAGCCATTGGCACGCAGACAAATCAGACACTGGGGTTAAATTCCCAGTAAGGAGCAGAATTAACCCTAATATGGCTGCTCCGCTTCCTATTTCGTAAAAACTAATGAGCGTAGAGTCTGTGTTTTGAACGAGGTTACTGTTTATTAATGA